>JBFWWA010000438.1:0-4762 GCA_050246455.1 Planctomycetaceae bacterium | reverse complement strand
ATGAAGTCGTCGACAACAGCATCGACGAAGCGGTGAACGGCCACGCCTCGGTCATCATGGTGAAGATCAACGCGGACGGCTCTGTGAGCATTACCGACGACGGACGCGGAATTCCGGTCGGGCCGATGCCCGAAATGAACAACCGCCCTGCCCTCGAAGTCGTCCTCACCGAGATTCACGCCGGCGGCAAGTTCGACCGGACGAGCGGATACAAGACCGGCACCGGCGGACTGCACGGCGTCGGCATTACCGCGGTGAACGCTCTCTCGGAATGGCTCGAAGCGGAAGTGCGCCGCGAGGGGCACGTCTGGACAATGGACTTCGCCCGCGGAGAAGTCGCGAGCGAGCTCAAGAAGCTCGGCAAAAGCGACCGGACCGGTACGAAGATTACCTTCAAGCCCGATCCGGCCATCTTCCCCGACACGAAGCTCACTTACGACACGCTGCAGAAGCGACTCCAGGAGCTCGCGTTCCTGACGCCCGGAGTCCGCATCATGCTCAACGATGAGCGATCGGGGCAGTCGGACGACTTCCACTACGAGAACGGAATTATCGAGTTCGTGAAACACATGAACCGAACCGAGAATCCGATCTACCCGGAAGTCATCCAGATCACCGGCCAGCAGGACGACATCCAGGTCAACATCGCGCTGCAGCACAACGACGGCTATTCTGAGAACGTCCGCTCGTTCGCGAACAATATCTCGAACCTTGAAGGGGGAACGCACCTGAGCGGTTTCCGCAGTGCGCTCACCCGCTCGATCAACACCTATGGCAAGCGGGAAAACATCTTCAAGGACTACGTCCCGACCGGCGACGACTTCCGGGAAGGACTGACCGCGGTCATTACGGTCCGCATTCCGGACCCGCAGTTCGAAGGGCAGACCAAGACCAAGCTCGGCAACAGCGAGGTTGAAGGAGTCGTCACTTCGATCGTCAACGAAGGGCTCAACAAGTTCTTCGAAGAGAACCCTTCGGTCGCGAAAGTCATCTCGACGAAAGGTCTCCGGGCCGCGGAAGCCCGCGAGGCGGCCAAGAAGGCGCGAGAAATGGTCCGCCGGAAAGGCGCGCTCACCTCGGGCGGACTCCCCGAAAAACTGCGCGACTGCCGAAGCCGCGAGCTCGACATCACCGAGCTGTATCTCGTGGAAGGGGATTCGGCCGGCGGTTCGGCCGACACCGGCCGGGACTCGAACACACAGGCAATTCTGCCGCTGCGCGGAAAAATTCTGAACGTCGAAAAGGCGCAGCTCGTCAAGGTTCTCGACAACGCCGAGATCGCAAATATCTTCAAGGCAATCGGTGTTCCGCCGGGAGCGGAGCTCGAAGACATCGGCAAGCGCCGTTACGGCAAGATCATCATCATGACCGACGCGGACGTTGACGGCAGCCACATCCGCACGCTGCTCCTGACGTTCGTGTTCCGGCACATGCGCGACCTGGTTCAGCACGGCTGCGTCTACATTGCACAGCCGCCGCTTTACCGTGTGAAACAGAAGAAGAACACCCGCTACGTCCAGACGCACGAAGAGATGATGCAGCAGCTCGTCGAACTCGGCCGGGCCGATGCGTCCCTCAAATTTGCCGATGGCACGGTCTTCGAAGGGGACAATTTCCGTCGGCTGGTCGATCTGCTGCTGGAGCTGGACGAGCCGCTGGAGACTCTGGAGCGGCGCGGCGTCGATCTCAAGCAGCTCGTCCTGCATCATCTCACGCCCGAGAATCTACTCCCCCGCTTCCGCGTCTATGTGGGCCGTCAACAGCACTGGTTCGCGGACAAGGCGGAAAAGGACCATTTCCTCGAAGCCGAGCAGGCGCGGATCGGCAAGGAGTTCGAGGTTGCCGACGAAACGGTCGAGAATTCGGCCGAGACGAGCGGAAAGAACGGTGATGAAGCGCACGCTCACGATGCGCGTCTGCAGGTCATCGATCTCCACGAAGTCCGCTCGATCAACGAGACGCTCAAGAAGCTGAAGTCTTTCGGCGTCGATCTGTCGTACCTCGTTTCGCCGGCCGACCGGAACGGCGAGCCGTACTACCCTTTCACCATCAGCGGCGACTCGACGGCCACGAAACTCGGAAACCTTCGCGAAGTCGTTTCAACACTCCGCAAACTCGGCGAAAAAGGATTGCAGCTCACCCGCTTCAAAGGGCTGGGGGAAATGGACGCCTCCGAGCTGTGGGAAACGAGCATGGACCCGCAGAAGCGACTGCTGCTGCAGGTGACGATGGAAGACGCGACGGCCGCCGATGAAATCTTCCGCGTTCTGATGGGAGATCACGTCGAACCGCGCCGCGAGTTCATCGAGAAGCACGCCCTTGAGGTGAAAGACCTCGACGTCTGATCCATGGCTTTGCTTCTGAATGAACGGCGAGCCGGGGGCGTCAGTCCCCGGTTTCTTTTTTTCGCACGTGCAACGCGGGGATGTCGAGCGACTGTCGAAGAATAGACAGTGGGCTGACACCCCCGGCTCCCCGGGAGATTCGGTGCGGGAGCGGACTGGAGTGGTTCGGCGGGTTCGGATATCCTCAAACCGCGGGAAGGTGCAGCGCCTCTGCGCCGGCCCGTGCGGGGGCTCGCCACCGGCTCGATGCGAATTTCGTTTTCGCGACGGACTCATCCACGCCACGACCCAGAAAAGTAGAACCCCAATGCGCATGTGCGACCGCTTTCAGACGCCGCTATTGCTCCTGGTCCTGGCTGCGGCCGGCCTCTCCGGATGCAGGGACGGAGGCGCGTCCGGTTCGTCGGATGAAATACTCATCGGACACTACGCCTCAATGACCGGTTCGGAGGCGACGTTTGGACAGTCGACCGACAACGGCATCAAGCTCGCCGTCGAGGAACTCAACGCCGCCGGCGGGATCAACGGCAAGAAAGTCCGCCTGATTACCTACGACGACAAAGGGGACACCCGGGAAGCGGGAACAGCCGTGACCCGGCTCGTCACCAACGACGGCGTGAAGGCGGTCCTCGGTGAAGTCGCATCGGGTTTGTCTCTTGCAGGGGCGCCGGTCTGCCAGCAGTACGGCGTGCCGATGATCAGCCCGTCGTCCACGAACCCGAAGGTCACTGAAGTCGGCGACAAAATCTTCCGGATCTGCTTCATCGATCCGTTCCAGGGATCGGTCTGCGCCAAGTTCGCGTGGGAGAGCAAGGAGATTCACGCGAAGTCAGCGGCGATTCTCTTCGATCAATCTGCTCCCTATGCCGTCGGGCTCGCGGAAGAGTTTGAAAAGGCGTTCGTGAAGCTCGGCGGGAAGATCGGAACGAAACAAACCTACCAGGCGGGGGATCAGGACTTCTCGGCACAGCTCACCGCCATTCGCGGAAGCAGCCCGGAGGTTGTGTTCATTCCCGGTTATTACACCGACGTCGGCAATATCTCCGTGCAGGCGCGGAAGCTCAACGTCACGGTGCCGCTCCTGGGTGGGGACGGCTGGGACTCCTCGAAGCTCGCGGAGATCGGTGGGAAGTCGATCGACGGTTGCTACTACTCGAATCACTACTCGCACGAAGACCCGAATCCGCGCGTGCAGGAATTCATCGCGAAGTACAAGGCGAAGCACAACACAACGGCCGACGGACTGGCGGCGCTCGGTTACGACGCGGCCAAAATCCTCTTTGAAGCAATGAAGCGCGCTCCTTCGCTCGATGGAAAAGATCTGGCCGCGGCGCTTGCTGCGACGAAGGATTTTGAAGGGGTAACCGGCAAGATCTCGATCGACGGGAATCGAAACGCCGTGAAGCCCGCCGTCATGCTCGTCATGAAGAACGGACAACCGAAGTACGTCAGCACCATCGAGCCGGGGATCTGACGACGCTCACTGAATCCCTGCCGGCCGCGAACGTTTCCTGCCCGTATGTCGGATTTCGTCCAGACACTCATTACGGCTCTGGCCATCGGCGGGCTCTATGCGCTGATCGCGCTCGGCTACACGATGGTGTACGGGATCCTGAAGTTCATCAACTTCGCGCACAGCGACGTGGTGGTGCTCGGCGCCTGGCTCAGTTTCACCTTCGCGACGAAGATTCTGCCGAAGCTCGGCATCGAAGCGACCGGGGCCGACGGCGAGCTCCGCTGGTGGTTCGGCGGACTGGTGTTAGTTCTGGCGATGCTCTCGTGTGCGATTATCGGCTTTATCATCGAGCTTTCAGCGTACCGGCCGCTGCGGCGCGCCTCGCGGCTCAACGTGCTCATTACAGCCATCGGCGTGTCGCTGTTGCTGCAGAATGTGGGGCAGCTCCCGTACGTATTTGGAGCCTCTCCGCAGAACATGCCGGCGCTCATCACGAATGCCGAAGTTGCGCGGCTATCGCTCGGCGATGAGGGACATGACGTCGTCATCGGCCGGGTCGACGTCATCATTTTCTGCACTTCGGCGGCATTGATGCTGTTGCTCGAATTCCTGGTGTTCCGAACCCGGTTCGGCACGGCGATGCGCGCGGTCTCGTTCAGCACCGACAACGCCGCTCTCATGGGAATTCCGGTCGACCGGGTGATCTCGATCACATTCGTGATCGGCTCGTCGCTCGCGGCGGCGGCCGGCTTTCTGTACGCAATGAAGTACCCCGGGCTCAACCAGCCGGCCCATTCAATCTGGGTGCTTCTGGGGCTTAAGGCGTTCGTCGCGGCGGTGATCGGCGGGATTGGAAACGTGCGCGGCGCAGTGCTCGGCGGTTTCGTGATCGCGTTCGTCGAGCAGTTCGGCGCCTTTTACATTTCGACAAACTACCGCGACGTTTACGTCTTCGCACTTC
>JBFWWA010000437.1:0-4781 GCA_050246455.1 Planctomycetaceae bacterium | reverse complement strand
CTGGCTCGGCCTCTTTCTTCGCGACCCGAGAGTTCGGGCATTGATGCCGTACCGCCGACCGATCAGCACCGCGCCGCCGCAATAGCGTTTGACCGGCATTCAGCAAACTTGAAGACCCACAAACTTTCACCAGGAATACAACAATGAGCGGAGTGCGGGTTCTTGTCGGCACGAAAAAAGGAGCGTTCGTTCTCACTTCCGACGGCAAGCGGAAGAACTGGGACGTCGAGGGACCACACTTCGCCGGATGGGAGATTTACCATCTGAAAGGTTCCCGGTTGAATCCGAACCGAATTTACGCATCGCAGTCGAGCGGCTGGTTCGGCCAGCAGATTCAACTTTCGGAGGACGGGGGAAAGACGTGGGAGGCGGTCGGCAACGAGTTCGCCTACGATGGCGTCCCGGGAACTCACCAGTGGTACGACGGCACGCCGCATCCCTGGGAATTCAAACGGGTCTGGCATCTGGAGCCGTCGCTCACGGAAGCCGACACGGTCTATGCGGGTGTCGAGGATGCCGCGATGTTTCGTTCGACCGATGCCGGAAAGACGTGGCATGAGCTCTCCGGTCTGCGCGGACACGGCTCCGGATCGCGATGGCAGCCCGGCGCCGGCGGAATGTGTCTCCACACGATCATTCAGGATCCCAACAACTCCCAGCGACTCTTTATTGCCATCTCCGCCGCAGGAGCGTTTCGCACGGACGACGGCGGAACGACCTGGCAGCCGATCAACCGCGGGCTCCGGTCCGATTTCATGCCCGACCCGACGGCCGAAGTGGGACACTGCGTCCACCGCATCGCGGCGCATCCCTCAAGGCCTGACGTCCTGTTCATGCAGAAGCATTGGGACGTGATGCGCAGCGACGATGCCGGCGAGTCGTGGCGGGAAGTCAGCGGAAACCTGCCGACCGACTTCGGATTTCCGATCGGCGTGCATGCGCATGAGCCCGAAACAATCTACGTCGTGCCGATCAAGAGCGACTCCGAACACTACCCGCCGGAGGGGAAGCTCCGCGTCTACAGAAGCCGGACCGGCGGCAACGACTGGGAGGAACTCACGAACGGACTCCCGCAGAGCAACTGCTTCGTGAACGTGCTGCGTGGAGCGATGTCGCTCGATTCTCTCGATTCCTGCGGGGTCTACTTCGGCACGACCGGCGGACAGGTTTACGGGTCGTTCGATTCCGGCGACAATTGGACGCCGATCGTCCGCGACCTTCCCTCAGTCCTCTCTGTCGAAGTGCAGACCCTCTCATGACGGCCACCGGCGGCGCGAAAGTTCGCGTTGTTCTTCCTGGTCACTTGCGAACGCTCGCCAAAGTGGGGAGCGAGGTGGAACTGGTCGTCGAAGGGAAGCTGACGCAGCGCTCGTTGCTCGACGCCCTCGAGGAGCGGTTTCCGGTGCTGCGCGGAACCATTCGGGACCATGGCACGCTTCGCCGCAGGCCGTTCATTCGGTTCTTCGCCTGTGAGCAGGATCTTTCACACGACCCCGCCGAGACACCGCTCCCGGAAGCGGTCGCGAGCGGTCGGGAGCCGTTTCTCGTGATCGGAGCAATCGCCGGGGGCTGAGCGGCGAAATCAGGCGTAGCGCACCGGACCGTACATGTAAAGATCGCCGTTGATGAATTCCATCTCGACCGGGTTGAGCGTCGCGGCTTCGGCAATGTTCGATCCGCCGAGCCCGCCGATCGGTGCAATCGCCCCGGCTCCACCGACGATGCGCGGCGCAACGAAGATGTGTGCCTCGTCAATCAGTTTGAGATCGAAGAGAGCTCCCCATAACCTACTCCCTCCTTCCACCAGCACGTTCGTGAACTGGCGGCGGCCGAGCTCCGTCATCAATGCGCCAAGATCAACGCACTCAGTCGTCCCCGGTTCCGCGCACACGCCCGGCAGCTGCAGAACTTCCACTCCCTGGGAACGGAGACTCGAAACGGCATTTTCCGGGGCACTGTCAAGACACGCCACGAGCACCGGCGCCTGATCGAGCGTTCGGACGATCTGCGACTTGACGCTGAGCGCAGCCTTTGAATCGACGACGATGCGCGTCGGCACGCGCGGGCCCATCGGTCGGGCGGTGAGCAACGGGTCGTCCTGCCGGGCCGTGCCGGATCCGATGATAATCGCATCCATCAAACCCCGCAGACGATGCACGACGTCGCGCGAAGCATGCCCGGAGATCCACTTGGAACTCCCGGTCCGTGATGCGATCCGCCCGTCGGCGGTCATTGCCCATTTCGCGTGGACCCAGGGGCGGCCGGAGCCGACGAGCTTTGTGAACGGCGCGATCAGCAGCTTCGCTTCCTCCGCGAGAAGCCCCGTCTCGACGATTACCCCCGCACTACGGAGCGCGTGAATTCCCTTGCCGTTCACGGAGGGAAACGGATCGGATGTCGCAATGACGACGCGCCGGATTCCCGCGCGAATGATCGCCTCCGTGCACGGCCCCGTTTTCCCCTGATGACAGCACGGTTCGAGGGTGACGATCAGCGTGCCGCCCTTGGCACGCGGACCTGCGGCGGAAATGGCAGCGATCTCCGCATGCGGTCCGCCGAACCGTTCGTGATAACCTTCGGCAATCAGCTGCAGGTTGTCGTCGACAAGAACCGCGCCGACCATCGGGTTCGGTTCCACATGCCCCCGGCCGAGCCTCGCGAGCGCGAGCGCCCGGCGCATCGCAGATTGCAGGTCGGCAAACGGTAGAGACATCCCCGCTCACTCCTGCCCGGGGATCCACAGCTTCCGCCCCCCTTCCGCGGATGCACCCGCAGGCGAAGGAGTCCAGATGCCGCCGTCGGTCGTCGAGCCGATTGCTCCCTCCGGTTCCCCTTCCGGCGCCGGAAGTCCGAACCGGTTCATCGCCTCGGCAATGTGAGAGGCGAGCTTCGGAAGTTTCGGAACGTAGTAATTCCAGAGGTGCCGCACGACGCTGTTGAGCCCCGGATCCTCCGGATCTTCGAGACGAAGATTGAATTCGCGAAGCGTCCATTCGAGCTTCGCCTCGAACAGTTTCTCCTTGTCGCCCGCTTCCGCCGCCTCTTTCCCCTTGGCGATCCAGGCGAGCGCGTCGTCGATGCGGCCACGATCGCGCGAGAGTTCCGCGAGCGTGCTGTAGACCCGAACAAGATTGATCCGCTCCAGGCACGCCGGACGACCGAGCGCCTGCACAAGAACTTCGTACAGAAACGCCGGATGATGTATCAATAGCGCCCGGTTGAGCACGGTGTTGATCTGCGTATCGGTGAGCGCCTTGAGGTTCAGACGCTGCAGTTGCATCGGAGAGAACGTATTGAGCGGCGTGGTCTCCGCAACTTCCAGCGGCTTCGGCGGCTCGAGATCGAGAAGTCGGCAGAGCGCGGGAAGATCGAGAGCATGCTCCCGCGATGCGCTGATCGCGTCGAGAACGTAAACGGCCGACATCAGCTGCACTTTGAGTGCGGCATTCTTTGCAGCCTCGAGCGGCGTCATGCCAAGACTGGGTAGATACGTCGACGGCCAAACCTGGTTGACGAAGTGTTCCCAGTTCTGCCGTTCCAGTGCGCGCCGGGCGCCGAGCGGAGTCTTGCGGTCGACATGCCAGCGCACTTCCAGCGGAAGAAACTCGCGGGGAATCGCATGTCCGCGCTGGGCGTATTCCTCCTCCCCTTCCGGCACCCGCTCCATGTCGTCGCCGGCAATTTGTTCAAACAGAGTCTGCGCTGCGCGGCTCGGTTCGGTGTCGAACAGCGAAAGAACGGCCCGGGCGTCGAGCTCGTCTTCCGGGTCGGCGTCGAAGATCACCAGCTGCGCCAGAGCGACCGGCACGCTGTCGAGCGGCGTCTCTTTGCTCACGGGACCATCGAGCGGTGCGCGATCGACGATGTTGAAGAGTCCCGCCGGAAGGACGTCGAGACCGAGCGGCTGCGCGAACTCTTCCGGTGAGATTTCCTGTCGTTGCACCCGTTCCTGCGCGTCGAGCAGCGTCAGCAGCCGCGAGACCGATTTGACGCGGTATTCGGCCGGCACGCTCCGGACCCGATCGCCGGTGTACGCGATGTCCAGAAACTGCGCAAGCGTCTCGCATTCCACCGCCGCTTCGAACTCCCGATAGAGAGTTGCGGCCCGATGGAGCGCCTCCGCCGCGCCCGACTCATCCCCGTCCCACGCGCGGCAAAGTCCGACGTTATGCCAGAGGGCGGCGTCTTCGGTATCCTGCTCCGCCATGCGCGAGAAAATCTTCGCGGCCGGCCCCCAGCAGCCGACGCCGGAAAGCGCCATCCCCTTCGCGGCTTCTTTCTTGAGCTCTCCGTCGCCGACGTACTCCGCGAGGTGATGCACGCTCCGGAGCGGGTAGGGAATGTTGTGGTCGCCGTCGAACTGCAGCAGCTTGACGAAAATGTCCTGCCGGTTCTTCTCCGAGCTGAACCGCATCGAAAGCGCGAGATGCTGCCGCGCCGACAGATAACGGCCGAGCGCGAACATATACTCGGCGACATGCCCCGCAATTCCGCTCACCAGATCGGGAAACGAGCTGCTGCAACGCTGGAACGCGCGGTGGACCAGCGGCCTGGCCGAATCGTATCCGTCGTTCGCGAGCGAGCTCAACGCATAGAGCGCGAGGATCAAGTCGTTCTGAGGATGCGCCTGGTACGCCGGCTGCAGCGTTTCCTTCGAGTCGGCGATCCGACCTTCTTCCAGAAAGATGAGAGCCTGAGTCGTCGCGACCCAGGGATTCTCCGGCTGCGATTTTCCCAGCTTCTCGAGCAGCTGCAACGCCGGCCGCGCCTGGTCCTGTTCA
>JBFWWA010000436.1:0-4794 GCA_050246455.1 Planctomycetaceae bacterium | reverse complement strand
AGGCCGTCCGGCGCAGCCGCAGCGGCCTGAAGGATCCGCGTCGCCCGACGGGCGTGTTCCTGTTCGCAGGGCCCACCGGCGTCGGAAAGACGTTGCTTGCGAAGACATTGGCCGAATTCATGTTCGGCGACCAGGACGCGCTCATCCAGATCGACATGAGCGAGTACATGGAGAAGCACAACGTCAGCCGGCTCATCGGCGCTCCGCCGGGATATGTCGGCTACGAAGAGGGGGGCCAGCTCACCGAGAAGATTCGCCGGCGCCCGTACGCCGTCGTGCTCCTCGACGAAATCGAGAAGGCTCACCCCGACGTCTTCAACATGCTCCTGCAGATCATGGAAGAAGGACACCTCACCGACAGCTTCGGCCGCAAGGTCGACTTCAAGAACGTGGTCCTGATCATGACCACGAACGCCGGTGCGGAAGTGATTCATCAGGGAGACGTCTTCGGCTTCCAGAAACAGGACGCCGACACGAGCTACGACAAGATGAAGGAGCGTCTGATGCACGCCATCGAACGCGAATTCAAGCCGGAGTTCCTCGGCCGTCTCGATGAAGTGGTCGTCTTCAAGCGGCTCACCCGCGAGAACCTCAAGGAAATCGTCGATATCGAACTGGCGAAAGTCCGCGAACGCCTCGGCGAACGGGGGCTCAAGCTCGTCCTCACCGACGAAGCCCGCGAGTTCATTATCGAGAAGGGTGGCGACGTCGATTACGGTGCCCGTCCGCTCCGCCGGTCGGTCGAGAACTACATCGAGGATCCGCTCTCCGAAGAGCTGCTCCGCGGCGTGTTCGACGGCAAGTCGCTGATCACCGTCTCCGTGAAGGAAGTCGGCGAGCAGAAGCAGCTGGACTTCGTCGGCTCGAAAGAGGCCGAGAGCGAGCTTGCAACCGTGGGAGCCGAGGGAGAAGAGAATCCCGCTCCCAGCGAAGGCTGATTGCCTGAGTTGAGACCAATTGCCAATCTGAGCCCCGGCCAACACTGGCCGGGGCTTTTTGCTGGAGTCGGGTTAGAATCGCCGGAAGTCCGACGGCAAGCCGTCGGCTTGGGTTTCGACCCTAACTTCTATCTCCTAGTTCCTATCTCCTCTCCCATGATTCCTCGCACGCTCGAACCGGAAGTGATGGATACGGTCGCGGAAGCCGTCGATTACGACTCGATGGACCACAGCGCCGTGAATCGTCTTTTCGCGGACGATTTCCTGGATCGGTGTGCGGCAGCGGGGATCGAACCGGCAACGATTCTCGACGTCGGAACGGGTACCGCACAGATTCCCATCGAAATTGCGAGACGACCTGCAGCGCGGAATGCTGAGATCACCGCGGTCGACATGGCCGAGGAAATGCTCCGCATCGCGGAGCGGAATGTGGCCGCCGCCGGGCTCGCGACACGGATTCGGCTGGAACGCGCTGACGCGAAGTCGCTTTCTTATCGAGACGGGAGTTTCGAAGCCGTCGTTTCGAACAGCATCATTCACCATATACCGGAACCGCTCGGGGTTCTGGCCGAGATGGTTCGGGTGCTCATGCGGCCGAACGGGGTCTTCTTCGTCCGCGATCTGTTGCGACCGGCCGACTACGCTTCTGTGGACAAGCTGGTCCAGTTGTACGCGGGGGACTCGAATTCCCATCAGCGGCAGATGTTCCGGGATTCGCTTTGCGCCGCCCTGACTCTTGACGAGGTGCGGGAGATGCTGCGAAGTCTGAATCTGCCGGTTCGATGGGTCGTGCAGTCGTCGGACCGGCACTGGACGCTCTGCAATCACCCGTGAATCGCGCCAATCGAGTTCTTGAGAACAGACGGCGGGGGTGTACGGGAGTCGGGTTGTTCGGTTGCTGCAGCCTGTAAAAATCACGCCGCCGGAAATCTCTTCGCACGCTCCACCTTCTCCCCAGAGCCGCCAAAGCGTTGAAGATTCGATGAAGAGGCGACCGATCGTCTGTAGGGAAATGAAATCGCTGAAGAATCTCTGACGCGGCTCGAATCCCGGCTGGGATCGAAAAGACTTCGTACAGTGCTCCGGACAACACCGCCACTGCCAGCCCACCGCAGTCCGTTCGCGCGCCTCCGAACCTACTGGGAGCCCTGAATGTCCTCGCCCCCCCGCCCGCCGCGCTCTCCGTTCTGCATTGAGAAGTCGCGGCTCGGGCAGTCGCTGTTGCGGCTCCATCAGACGCTCGAACAGGGACGAGCGGCGGAAGAGGGAGTCGAGACTCTGTTGAGCTCCTGGCAGAAGAAGTGGTCGACTCGCCGCGACGAGATTGCGAACCGCCTCGAATTGATCGAGCAACAGCTCGACGAACTCGGCCGCCCGAGCACCGCCGGCCCGCGGCTCTCAATTGTCGGCGTGCCAATCGATGCCGATCAGATGACGGGGATGATGTGAGGGGGGGAGAATGACTAATGTCTAATAGAATGCGATCAGCAACAGTGTCCTGTCGCACTTCATCATTAGACATTAGTCATTAGGCATTTCCCCCACTATCCTTTATCGAGGGTAGTGCGGCCGAGCGCGACGTCGAATTCGCTGACGGCGGGGATCATCATCGCGAGCGTGGTGAAGCCGTAGGCGGCGGAGATTGCGAGGCAGACGCCGAGCGACCCCTTCAGCAGGAACTCGGTGATCGCGTAGAACGTCAGGAACGGCAGCACGCCGGCCGCGAGCTTGAGCGCGTTCGACGGATTCTTGTGCGAAAGCGACGCGTAGAGCGCCATACTGCCCGCAAGAATGAAGACGAGGAAGCTCGCAAACTGCTGGGCAAAACTTGATCGCGCCTCGAGCAGCAGAATCATGAAAATGAAGATTCCGATGAACAGGAAGAAGATCGTACCCAGGCTGTTCGCGATCGCGGCACGCGAGCTGTCGTAGCTCAGGCCCGAATGCAGGCCGAGCATGGATGCGAACGCGACGAGCACGAAGTAGCCGAAGGCGACGAAAAGAAGATTCTCGATCCCGAGGTTGCCGGTGACGACAAAATAGCCGATGAGCACAAGCGGAATCAGCACGAGCTCTTTCGTGTTGTAAAGAATTCCGCCGAGCTTCCCGAAGATAAATTCCTTGGCGGAGATGTCGGTCATCAGGAGCAATTCGAGCGTCTTGCCGTCCCGTTCGTTGGTGAGTGAAGTCACCGCCTGAGCGTTGATGAGCATCAGGCTGACGAGCCCCAGCCCCACGAATGCGAAACCGGCGGGGGAGATCATTCCGAGGACGAGTTCGCTGCCGGCCGACCCGCCAGAGCGAATCAGCGACCAGCCGGCGAAGGCGGCGATGATCACGTAGACCGCCTTGATCGCGAGAATCTTCCGGCCGTAGGCCTTTGTCCGGATTTCCCGCCAGATGACCGGGTTGTTCCAGATCGAGCGATGTGCCACTGCCGGCCGGACGGCGGTCCGTTCCGCTTCCTCGACGGCCTGCAGGCCGGCATGCGTGAAGGTCGTGCGTGACGGGTTCCAGACGCGCAACCGGATGCCGGTATAGAGATTGATCGCGACGGCGACAATTCCCATCGCGGCGATGTAGTCCCATGCGGAGACGGAGATCGGTTCGAGTCCGCTGTGTGATGACAGAGGATCGAGAATTCCCGCCAGTGTGCGATACGGATTGAGAAGACCGGCCCAGTGCGCGAGCGCACTCCCCTCCGGGGCGAGAAGTACGACCGCTTCCACAAGTCCGAGTGCAAGCACGACGCCGAGCACGCTGATCGCGAGCGTCTGGAACGTTTTTTCGCGCCAGTATGCGACGAGCAGCCCCCAGCTTCCTGCAGCCAAAGCCGTTGCGGCGCTGACGGCGAGCGTCCAGCCGACCTGTTCGATCGTTACGCCACCCAGGAGATGAATAAATGCGAGCACGGGAACCGACGTCGCGAGCAGCACCGCGACCATCAGCAGGCTGGCAAACAGCTTTCCGAGTACCAGTTCGCGATTCCGCAGGTCGGTCATCAAGAGCAGGATGAGCGTCTGCCGGTCTTTCTCCTGCGCGACACTTCCCGCCGCGAAGATGAGGGCGAAGAAGAGGACGAGCGAGAGCTGGACGACGGAAAAAAGCTGGAACGCGAGCCCGCCGAACTTGGCGACTTCGCCGACGTACCGGACCTGCTGCCAGCCGAAGGTCGCCTGGCCGGCGGTGTACATCATGATGAAGAGCGCGCCGACGTAGCCTGCTCGAATCAGAAAGTGCTTGAGCTGCCGGGGAGAGGTGAGGGCCTCTCGGCTGAAAATGGGACCCGCGAGCAAGGGAATCTCCCCGTTCGAAAGACGATCGCCGGAAACAACACCGGAATGAATACGCGAAAGGAAGGTCGATTATAGGGAGGAATTTGGAGCGCTGCCAAGCGGATCGAGCTGGCCCTGGCGCACATGCCCTCGTCGAGCAGAGGGCAGTCCTCCCCCTGACGCCGCTAGAACGACCGCTGGGTCACGAATTCCGTGATGTCTTCCAGAATTCGCTTCGCGGGGGAATCGGGCAGGCCCGACAGGGATCCGCGGGCGGATGCGGAGAACTCGTTCGCCCGTGCCCGCGTGTATTCCACTGCGTCGCTTCGTTCCAGAAAAGGAACGAGCTCCGACCAGGTCGATTCGGTCGGACGGCTCAAAAGTTCGCGGATGCGGCCGGAATCGGGCTCCTCAGCCTGGCTCAGGAGCCGGATGAGGGGCAAGGTCAGCTTCTGTTTGCGGAAATCGGAGCCGAGCGATTTTCCGGTCTCGGCCTCGGTCCCCAGGATGTCGAGGAGGTCGTCGGAAATCTGGAACGCGATGCCGAGCATCCGGCCGTACTGCTCCAGCGATTTCACGTG
>JBFWWA010000435.1:0-4807 GCA_050246455.1 Planctomycetaceae bacterium | reverse complement strand
GCTGGAACGGCTCGACGACGAGATTGAGACGATCGGCAAGGACGAAAAACTCGTCGATGCCATGCTCGCAGCGGGCAAGAAGCTGTCGTCGGGGGACGAACCGAAGCTCAACTTCTTCGGCAGCTACATTCTTGCCAAGCTCGCGGCCCGCAATCACAAGTCCGAATCGGTCATCGAGTTCTATCGGTTCGCACTCAAAGCACGCCGCAACCAGGCGGGGCTGATCTTCATGGAGCTCGGTCGCTACCTGTATCTCGAGAAGAAATTCAACGAAGCGGCGGACGTGTTCAAGGAAGCGGCGGCCGACCCGGCCATCGAAGCGGCCAAGGCGGACTACCTGCTGTGGCTGTCGCGTTCTCAGGAGATGGCGGGCGATACGAAGGGTGCGCTCGATTCACTCCAGGAAGCGCTGAAGCTGCAACCCAACCATCCGGAGCTTCTGTTCCACGAAGCGTGGATCTACACCCACAGCCGGCAATGGGACGAAGCCATCCGGAAGTACGAGGCGCTCATCGCCCGGTTCCCGAACGAGAAAGAGTTCCAGCGCCGCTGCCTGTTCAGCATCTCGAACGTCCACGTCCAGAAGGGGGACATGCGGGCTGGCGAGAAGATTCTCGAAGATGTTCTCGCCAAGGAAGGCGAGGATCCGTCAGTCAACAATGACCTCGGCTACCTGTATGCCGATCAAGGAAAGAATCTCGAGCAGGCGGAGAAAATGATCCGCAAGGCAGTGGCCGCCGAACCGGACAACGCCGCGTATCTCGACAGCATGGGCTGGGTCCTCTTCAAGCTCGGCAAGTATGAGGAAGCGCTGCCGCACCTCGAGAAGGCGATTTCCAAACCGACCGGCAGCGATGCCACCATCTGGGAGCATCTGGGCGACTGCTACGAGAAGCTGAACAAGGCCGACAAGGCGCACGAAGCGTACGAAAAAGCAATCAAGGATGCCAAGGAAGACTCGCGTCCCGATGAAAAGCTGATCCAGCGGCTCGAGGAGAAGCTCAAGAAGAAGTAAGCCGAGTCGTTTGCTCCACCGGCCGGCATTCCCTCAACTTTGCGGGAATCATGCGGTCGAACATCAATCTGAACAATGAGACCGATTCATCCGGCCTAGCCGGCCTTCCCTGAAACTCATCACTGACGAAGCGAAAGAACCGACGAGATGGCGGGACATTCCCACTGGGCGAACATCGCAGCCAAAAAAGGGGTCATCGATAAGAAGAGAGGAAAGCTCTTCGGCAAGCTGAGCCGCGCGAACCTCGTCGCGGCACAGCGTGGCGGCGACCCTGCGGCCACCCTCGCGTTACGCTACGCGATCGACAAAGCCCGCAAGAACCGCATGCCGAAAGAGAACATTGAACGGGCGATCAAGAAAGGGACGGGCGAGAGCACTGACGAGCAATACTCTGAAGTGGTCTACGAAGGGTATGGCCCGGCCGGCGTTGCAGTCCTCTGCGATATTCTCACCGAGAACCGGAATCGGACCGCAGGAGAGATCCGGAAAATCTTCGAGGTGCACGGCGGCAACCTCGGCGGCGCGGGCTGTGTTGCCTGGATGTTTGAGCGAAAGGGGCTGTTCCTCATTCCGACGAAGCACGTCGACGAGGAAACGCTCTACAATGTGGCGCTCGAAGCGGGAGCCGACGAACTGCGGACCGTTGGCGAGTCCTATGAAGTCACCTGCTCGGTCGAGAGCTACCAGGCGGTGGCCGATGCACTCGAAGCCCAGAAAATCGCAACCGACGTGGCGGAGCTGTCGCGTATTCCTGCCAATACGGTTGAGCTCGACGCCGATTCCGGCCGCAAAGTGCTCAAGCTGATGGAAGCGCTCGAAGACCAGGACGACGTGCAAAGCGTAACGTCGAACTACAATATTCCCGAAGAAATCATGGAAGAAGTGACGAGCGGAGCGTAATCTCCTGTCGTTGAACGGAGCGCACACATCGGGGCCGAACGTTGACGATTGAATTCTCGTGTCCGCACTGCGGGAAATTGCTCCGGACGAGCGACGATCGCGCCGGCGCGCAAGCGCTCTGCCCGGAATGCAGCCAGACGATCGAAGTCCCGTTGACATCGCAGCACAATCCCGCGCCGACGGTCGCCGATCCGTTGCAGGAAACGGTCGCGCAACCCGTCACACCGGCCCCCCTCATCGGACAGGCCTCATCGTCTTCTGCGGGAGGCAACGTTCCCGCATTCAAACGGAACTTCTGCTCGTCCTGCGGCAATCCCATTTCGGAATGGATCCGCACCTGTCCCCAATGTGGCGCTCCGACAGGAGGCGAAGCGGTCCCGGCCGGACAGATGATGTACGCCGGCTTCTGGATTCGGGCCTGTGCGGCCGTCCTCGACTGGATCGCGCTGGCAATCGCATTCGGAGTTGTCGGACCGATATTGACCAACGTCCCCTTCGGACCGGAAATCGGCGGACTGAGCTCGTTTCTTCTGTACGGCGCGTATTTCGCCCTGCTCGAGTCCTCGGAGACTCAGGCCACGGTTGGTAAGATGCTTGTCGGAATTATTGTGACTGATGCCGACGGGCGACGGCTGACCATCCCTCGAGCGATCGGACGGTATGCTGCCAAGTTTGTTTCGGGCATGACCTGCACCATCGGCTTCCTGATGGCGGCCTTCACCGACCGAAAGCGGGCCTTGCACGACATCATTGCCGACACCGTGGTCATCTACAAAATCAACTCGCGCTAAGTTGGACCTGAGTTCCGAGTACTAACTCCGCTCAGCGAACGGATGCGAAGTGGCACGCGAACCTGTCATTCAGGGAAAAGAGCCGGAAGGACCCAGACCTGGCGGACGCGAGCGCGCACCAACCCCGGCGGCCGGTTTCGACCCGAACGACACCCGTTATGACGACGAACTTCGCCCGCAGCGGCTGGACGAGGTCGTCGGCCAGCGAGCCGTCATCGAGCGGCTGAAGATCGTCCTCGCAGCCACCCAGAAGCGGAACGAGCCGCTGGGGCATCTGCTCTTCGACGGCCCCCCCGGACTCGGCAAGACGACGCTCGCCACGGTTATCGCGAAGGAACTTGGAACCGAACTGCAGATTGCCTCCGGTCCGAGCCTCGCCGCACCGAAGGATCTGCTCCCGTATCTCACAAATGCGAGCTACGGCTCGGTTCTCTTCATTGACGAGATTCACCGTCTCCCGCCGGCGGTCGAGGAATTCATCTATCCCGCCATGGAAGACTTCCGCGTCGACATCACGCTCGGCGAAGGGGTGAACGCGCGCACGCTCAATATGAAGCTGCAGCCCTTCACAGTCATTGGCGCCACGACGCGGAGCGGAATGCTCACCGCTCCCCTTCGCGACCGGTTCGTGAATCGCGAGCATCTGCATTTTTACGACGACGCCGACCTCGCGGAGATCGTCCGCCGGAACGCGAACAAACTTCGCACGGAAATTACTCCGGAAGCGACGCAGGAGATCGCACGCCGCAGCCGGGGAACTCCACGCAAGACGAATAACCTGCTCCGCTGGGTCCGCGACTTCGCGGCCATCAAGGGAGACGGGCGGATCACCACGGAACTTTCGGTCGGCGCATTTCAGATGCAGGAAATCGACGGGCTGGGACTCGAATCGCAGGACCGCCGTTACCTGCTGACGCTGATTACCGTTTTTTCCGGCGGCCCTGCCGGCATTCAGGCCCTTGCACACAGCCTCAATATTCCGGCCGACACGCTGGAAGATGAAGTTGAGCCGTTCCTGCTGCGCTGCGGATTCATTCAGCGGACGCCGCGCGGCCGGATGGTGACCGCGTCGGGCTTCGCGCATCTGAATCTCGATCCGGGCGATGAACCGGAGTCGCCGCGGCTCTTCTGAATTTCCGCGCATTCCGCCACGCGGCGCAAAAAAAAGCCCAGGGTATGTAATCCCTGGGCTTTCCAACCGTGCGGAGGTCGCGTTTAGCCTAGCGCCGCTTTGAGAGCGGCGTCGTAGTTCGGCTCGTTGGCGATTTCCGAGACGTATTCGACGTGCTTGAGCTTCCCGCTCGGGTCAACGACGAAGATCGCGCGGGCGAGGCAGCGATCGAGCGCTCCCCCCTTAATGAGGACGCCGTAGTCTTCGCCGAATTGCGAGCAGCGGTGTGCGCTCAGCGTCTTCACATTCGCGACCCCTTCAGCCCCGCACCACCGCTTCTGGCCGAACGGAAGATCCATGCTGACGACGAGGACTTCCACGTTCGGCAGGCTCTTCGCCTTGTCGTTGAATTCCTTGGTCTCTTTGTGGCAGGTGGGGGTGTCGAGCGACGGAATGGTCGCGATGATTCGGGTCTTGCCGGTGGACGTCGCGAGCGTGTTTTCCGCGAGGGTCGTGTCCTGCAGCTTGAAATCGGGAGCGGCGTCCCCTGCCTTGAGTTCTTTGCCGGCCAGGCCGACCGGATTTCCCTTGAGAGTCACGGATCCTGTGCGAACGTCTGCCATCTGTCGGTTCCTTATTCTTCCCGAAGTCAATAATGCGTATCGGCGGGCTCGGGGAGCAGCGCGCGACCGCGGGTTAGCGCTGGTTCCCTGCAGTATTGCGAAACCCCGGGGAGATTCAAGCGTGGGGGGAGAGAATACCAGAATGGAGCGAGGAAGCTGGATCATCGATTCCCGTATTCAGATTCTGAACGTTTGGCATCGAAACCATCAGCGGTACTCCGATGGAAAACGCACGAGACGATGTCTTCCCGTCAGGCCCTTACCGATCCGGATCCCATCATCACCGGGGGCTTGCGCCGACAAAAGATCGCGAAAAAGGTTAGCGAATCGATCAATGATTGACGTCATTTCCCATTCGGCATCCTTC
>JBFWWA010000434.1:0-4826 GCA_050246455.1 Planctomycetaceae bacterium | reverse complement strand
GCCACCGGCTCCCTGCCCCCACGCGATTGTCGGGATCCATAGCAGTGTGAGCGCGAGGAATGAACCGCAAGAGGCATAAGACCGACGCATCGAACAGGCTACTCCGGAGACACCTTCAGCGACTTGATTTGGGGAATTTCCGCGGCTGGAACCGACGGAAGCAGGGACGGTCCGCGGAAAGGGGGGCGCCGCCACTCTTTGAGCGTAACGGCGAGAACTATGTCTGTCGAGCCTCCGCACCGGCTCCGGTATACTTGGCTCATGGAACCTGAATCCGCCGACGATTTCAACGACTACGGAAACCCTGCGGCGGCACCGGAACGACCGTTGCCGAGAGTTGCGGGAAGCCGAACAGCCCTTCGCGGCGCGATCAAGTCGGAGCCTGCCGATTTCGAGGTCGAGGAAATCCCGGCTTATCATCCCAATGGAACGGGAGAGCATCTTTTTCTCTGGATCGAGAAGGAGAACGTCGCCGCCGAGCAGCTGACGCGGCACGTCGCGCGGACCCTCGAGGTTCCGGTCGGCGATGTCGGGGTGGCGGGGCTCAAAGACAAGCGTGCGATCACTCGGCAGTATCTTTCGGTCCCGGCCCGGGTCGGGGATCGGATCGACCGGCTCGAGACGCCGCAGATTCGCGTCCTGAGCGCGAAGCAGCATCAGAACAAGCTCCGCACCGGGCATCTGCAGGGGAACCGATTCTCGATTCTTGTGCGCGGTGCGGAAGCGACAGCACTCGCGGAGGCGGAAGCAAGCGCAGAGCAGATTCGGAAATCGGGGTTTCCGAATTACTTCGGGGAGCAGCGTTACGGTGTCGACCGGGAGACTCTCGAACTCGGGCGGCATCTGCTGAGCGGCACAAAATCGCCGCGCGACATCCCGCATTCACGCCGCAAGTTCCTGTTGCGTTTCGCGCTCTCGGCGGCACAGTCGGCCCTGTTCGATCAGGCGCTCGCGGCACGCATCGACGACGGATTGTTTTCGCGCGTCCTTGTCGGCGACGTGATGCAAGTCGTTGCATCGGGTGGAGTTTTCGTCGTTGAAGACGCGGACGTCGAGCAGGTGCGATTCGATGTTGGCGAACTGTCCATCACGGGTCCGATGTACGGACCGAAGATGCGCGCGCCGATCGGAGTTCCGGCGGAGAGGGAAGCGGCCATCCTCGAGTCGAACGGTATCGCGCCGGATGCATTCATGCGCTACTCGAACCTGACGAGCGGCACACGTCGGCCGTATGCTGTTCGTCCAGCGGATCTCGACGTGAGTGCGGAAGCGGAGGGGCTTCGTTTCCGATTCACACTCCCCCCTGGAACCTATGCGACGACTCTCCTGCGGGAGTTTCTACGGGATGAAGGCGAACAATGACGACGACGAAAATTGCATCCCCGGTTTGGTGTGCGCTCGTGTTCTGGACGTTCGCGCCGGCTGTTGCCAATGCGGACGCTCCTTCCCTTACTCGTTTGAAGTATCGGAATCCGGGGCTGGTGGTCGACCTCGGGGTCGGGCTCTGGGCGTGGCCTCTGCCGATGGATTTCGACGGCGACGGAGACCTCGACCTCGTGGTGAACTGTCCCGACAAGCCGAGCAACGGCGTTTACTTCTTTGAGAATCCGACCGGCGGTACTTCGGAAAAGATGCCGATCTTCAAGCCGGGTCGGCGGATCAGCAAAGGACTTCAGAACGTCCAGGTCAGTTACGTCGACGGCAAGCCTGTTGTGCTCTCGCCCGGAACGGAGCACCCTGATTTTCTGAAGAGCGGACTGGAGAACGGGAAGTCGCTGGGGGTCGGGCCGAATATTCATCCGAACAAGGTGCGCGCGAATATGTGGCGCGTCGTCGACTATGACGGCGATGGAACGCGCGATCTCATCGTCGGCGCCGGCGACTGGACGGACTACGGCTGGGACAATGCGTATGACGAGAACGGCGTCTGGTTGCGCGGTCCACTGCGCGGGTTCGTCTATTTGCTGCGCGGCAGCGGATCGGAAAGCGCGCCGTACGAAAAACCTGTGAAATTGATGGCGGGAGACAAACCGGTCGAAGTCTTCGGCTGGCCTTCCCCGAACTTCGCCGACTTCGACGGTGACTCTGACCTCGATCTGCTCTGCGGCGAGTTTCTGGACGGTTTCACGTACTTCGAAAACGTCGGCTCTCGGACGGCGCCCCGGTACACGGCCGGTCAGCGGTTGAAGAATCCCGAGGGCAAGCCGCTGGCGATGGATCTCCAGATGATCACGCCGACGGCGATCGACTGGGACGGCGACGGCGATTCGGATCTGATCGTCGGAGATGAAGACGGGCGCGTCGCATTCATTGAGCATACCGGCCGGGTTACGAACGATCGCGCGCCGGTGTTCGCGGCTCCGCACTACTTTCAGCAGGAAGCGGACGATCTCAAGTGCGGCGCACTCGCGACGCCGGTCGGCTTCGACTGGGACGGCGACGGCGATTTCGACATCGTCAGCGGCAACACGGCCGGATACGTTCAGTTCTTCGAGAACCTGAGCGGTCCGGGAGTCGAAGAGCCGAAATGGAACGGACCGAAATCTCTGGATGCCGGTGGAAAACGACTGCGGATCATGGCGGGACCGAACGGCAGCATCCAGGGGCCGTGTGAGGCGAAATGGGGCTACACGACTCTCAGCGTAGCCGACTGGGACGGCGATGAACTGCCGGACCTGATCGTGAATTCGATCTGGGGGAAGGTGCATTGGTACCGCAACGTCGGCTCCCGGACCGAGCCGAGGCTCGAGGCGGCGCGGCCGATCGAAGTGGAATGGGAGGGGCCACCGCCAGGACTTTCGTACGGCTGGCTGCGGGCGAAGGGAAATGAACTGCTGACCCAATGGCGGACGACGCCGGTCGCCACCGACTTCAACAACGACGGGCTCGTCGATCTTGTGATGCTCGATCAGGAAGGGTATCTCGCTTTCTTTGAGCGTGCGGTCGTCGACGGGAAGCGAATTCTCAAATCGCCGCGGCGCGCGTTTCATGGCGAGAACTTCTCCGCGACCGACTCGCGGAACAAGATCCTCGATTCCGCACCGGGGCCGATCTGCCTCAATCGGGGCGTCGCGGGAAAAAGTGGACGGAGAAAGCTGTGTGTGGTCGACTGGGACGGAGACGGGCTGCTCGATTTTTTCGTCAACTCCGCGAATGCGAATTTCCTCAAGCAGACCGGCCAGCGCGACGGCCAATGGAATTTTCGCGACATGGGTCTGCTGGTGGAGCAGAATATCGAAGGGCATGATGTGAGTCCGACGACGGTCGATTTCAATGCGGACGGCAAACCCGACTTCGTCGGCGGGGCGGAAGACGGCAAATTCTATTACCTGCGCAATCCCGGATCGCGTTAGTCGATCACTTCAACACGGCGAGGAGAGCGATGATGCAGCAACATTCGATCTCGCGGCGCGACTGTCTCAAGACTTTGTCGGCGTCGGTCTGGGCCGGAGTTGCGGCCAACTCCGCGCTCGGAATGGCGGAAGATCGGAAGCCCGCGGAGCCGATCCCCCCGAAGAAAGTTGCGGCGGTCATCACCGCGTACGCGAAAGGGCTGCACGCCGACGTCGTCCTTGGAAAGATTCTTGAAGGCTGGAAGCAGGACAAGGGGCCCGGGCCGGCACTCCAGCTCGTCTCAATGTACGTCGACCAGTTTCCGGAAGGGGATCTGGCGCGGCCGATGGCTGCGAAATACAACGTGCCGATTTTTGACACCATCGAGCAGGCGGTTACAGTCGGTGGCGACGAAATTCCGGTCGACGGTGTCATCAGCATCGGCGAGCACGGCGAGTATCCCTGGAACGCGAAGGAGCAGCATCTCTACCCGCGCCGCCGTTTCTTTGAAGAGATCACCGACACGTTCAAGAAGTACAAGAAGGTTGTTCCGGTTTTTAACGACAAGCATCTCGGTCCGGTCTGGGCCGATGCGATTGCGATGTACGAACGGGCGCAGGAGATGAGAGTGCCGTTCATGGCGGGTTCTTCGCTGCCGCTCAGCTTTCGCGAGCCGGACATCAGCGTGCCGATGAATTGCGAAATCGAGTCGATTGTCGCCATCGGTTATTCCGGGCTCGATATTTACGGCGCTCACGCGCTCGAATGCTTCCAGGCCTTTGCCGAGCGGCGCCGCGGTGCGGAATCGGGCGTGCAGTGGGTCCAGTGCCTGGAAGGGGATGCGGTCTGGAAGGCGATCGACGACGGCGTGGTCGCGAAAGAGACGCTCGATGCGGTCCTTGCGGTGACGCCGACCCGCAAGGACATCAAGCTCCGCGACGAGAAGGCCGCCGCGCTGTTCCTCTTTCAGTACACCGACGGCCTGATGGGGACGGTGCTGATGCTTCCCGAGTATTCCCAGTCGATCTCGACCAGCATCAAGCTCAAGGGCTCCAAGCCGATCGCCTGCCGATACACGGAGCCGGTCGAGCCAAGGCATCCGCACTTCGCGTATTTGCTGAAGGGAGTGGAGCGGATGTTTCACACCGGCAAACCTTCGTATCCGGTGGAGCGGACTCTGCTGACGAGTGGAATTCTCGATCGCGCGTTGACGTCGCGCGTGCAGGGGCACCGGAAGATCATGACCCCGGAGCTTGCGATTCGGTATGAGCCGGTCGATTATCCGCACGCCCCGAAACCGAAGCTGCTGTCGGATCCTCGCGCGTGATTTGTCGGGTGAGCTCGGCCCACTCTACGAATTCAGCGCGGCTGGTAGTCGGTGACGAAGATCTGCATGACTTCTTTGCCGTCGGTTTTGACAAAGCGATTGTAGGCGAGAGTTTTGCCGTTGCGGCTCCAGACCAGCGCGGAGGGGGCCGATCCGCATTCGAGCA
>JBFWWA010000433.1:0-4844 GCA_050246455.1 Planctomycetaceae bacterium | reverse complement strand
CCTCCACCAGATGCACGACCAGGGGAAACTCGGCGTCCCGGCAATTAACGTCAACGACTCCGTCACCAAGAGCAAGTTCGACAATCTCTACGGTTGCCGCGAATCGCTCGGTGACGGCATCAAGCGCGCGACCGACGTCATGTTTGCGGGCAAGATCGTGGTCGTCTGCGGCTACGGCGATGTCGGCAAGGGATGCGCCGAAGCGATGCGGGGCCTGGGGTCACGCGTCATCGTCACCGAAATCGATCCGATCTGCGCTCTGCAGGCGGCGATGGAAGGTTATGAAGTGACGACGCTGGAAGAAGTCGCCGCGACGGCGGACATCTTCGTGACCACGACCGGCTGCTGCGATGTCATCCGCCGCGAGCATCTTGACGTGATGAAGCACGACGCGATCGTCTGCAACATCGGCCACTTCGACGCTGAGATCGAGGTTGCATACCTCAAGAACCGCAAGGACATCAAGAAGGTCAACATCAAGCCGCAGGTCGACAAGTTCGTCTACCCGGATGGCAAGGCGATCATCGTCCTGGCCGAAGGACGGCTCGTGAACCTCGGTTGTGCGACGGGGCATCCGTCGTTCGTGATGTCGAACAGTTTCTCGAACCAGGTGCTCGGCCAGATCGCTCTCTGGACGGACGCGGAAAGCTACGCGCTCGGCATCCATATGCTGCCGAAGAAGCTCGATGAGGAAGTGGCACGCCTGCACCTCGACAAGCTCGGAGTGAAGCTGACGAAGCTCAACCAGAAGCAGGCGGATTACATCAACGTGCCGGTCGACGGCCCGTTCAAGCCGGAGTATTACCGCTACTAAGCGGCGGACATACTTCAATTGGAGCACAAACATTCCGGTCTGTGCCGAAGGTTTCAAAGATCCCGCTGGTGAATGCCGGCGGGATTCTTTTTTGCCCCACCTCTTGTGACCCGCGAATCATGAATGGAATTTCTCATCGCTTCGCGATGCACAGACAGGAATGTCTGTGCTCCGGAATTGATGCAACCCTCCCGGTGTGCGGGATGGGGTGAATGGATTCACGCCGGCGCGAAGGGGACGTGCGGGATGTCGAACGTTTCCGCGACTGCCTGGTTCGTGATCTGGCCCGCATGGATGTTGACCGCTTCCGCGAGGCCGGGATCCTGGGCGCAGGCCGCAGCGAGCCCGAGGTTGGCGATCTTCAGGGCGTATGGGAACGTGACATTGCAGAGTGCGTAAGTGCTTGTTCGTCCCACTGCGCCCGGCATGTTCGTCACGCAATAGTGGACGATGCCGTCGACGATGTATGTCGGTTGCGAGTGCGTCGTGGGGCGTGAGGTCTCGAAGCAACCCCCTTGATCGATTGCCACGTCAATGATGACTGCGCCGGGCTTCATCATTTTGAGATCGGCCCGCGTGACAAGATTCGGGGCGCGGGCGCCCGGAATCAGGACCGCGCCAATGACCAGGTCGGCACGAATCAACTGCTCGCGGATATTGTGCCGGTCGCTGAACAGCGTGTTGACGTTGGCGGGCATGATGTCTTCGAGATAGCGCAGTCGATCGACGCTGATATCGAGAATGTTGACGTCGGCCTCGAAGCCCGCGGCAATCTGCGCGGCATTCTTGCCGACGACCCCGCCGCCGAGAATGGCGATGTGCGCCGGCGGTACACCCGGCACGCCGCCGAGGAGAATTCCGCGCCCCTCCTGCGGACGTTCGAGATACTTTGCACCTTCCTGGACGCTCATCCGGCCTGCCACCTCGCTCATCGGCGTGAGGCAGGGGAGGTCGCCCTTGCGACCTCGCAGAGTTTCGTAAGCAATCGCGGTCGCGCCGGTCGAAAGCATGCCGCGCGTGAGGGCGGCATCGGCTGCGAAGTGGAAGTAAGTGAAGACGAGCTGACCGGGGCGAAGCTTCTCCCATTCGACCGGCTGCGGTTCCTTGACCTTGATGATGAGGTCGGCCGTCGCGAAGAGCTCGGCAGCGGTCTCAATGATCGTCGCGCCGTTCTCGGCGTAGAGTTCGTCGGGAATTCCGCTCCCAAGCCCCGCCCCGCGCTCGACGAGCACTTTGTGTCCCGCCCGGGTCAATTCTTCCGCACCGACCGGAAGGAGCGCGACACGGTATTCATCCGTTTTGATTTCCCGCGGCACGCCGACGATCATGGAATGGTCCGCTGTGAGGTGTAATATTCCGAAAATTGGCGAAACCCTTCGCAGCGACATTTCAGCAGAGCCTCTCTGATCGTGCAAGATGATTACATTGCATCGGGATGCGCGCAATGCGACGATGCACCAGTTGCCCTTGCCGGTTCCGAATTGGGGATTGCGGATTCATGGGTTGTCACTTTGGTGCGGATGAGCGACTTGCCGCCGAGGAACTGGTCCGGCTTGCGCTGGCGGAGGATCTCGGCGAGGCGGGGGATCTCACCTGCCGGGCGCTCGTTGCAGCGGATGAACGGGCGGAAGTGCTGGTCGTGGCGCGCGAGGCGGGTGTGCTTGCCGGGGGACCGGTCGCGCGGCTTGTTTTTGAGAATCTCGATCGTGAGGTCGAATGGCAGCCGAAGGTTGACGACGGCTCGAAGCTGAGTCGCGGAATGGTCGTTGCGAAGGTCGTGGGTCCGCTCCGCTCGCTTCTGACCGGCGAACGGACGGCTCTCAACTTTCTGCAGCACCTGAGCGGAGTGGCAACTCTGACACGGAAGTTCGTGGAAGCGGTTGCCGGTACACGCGCCGTGATTCTCGACACGCGAAAGACGATTCCCGGCTGGCGATTGCTCGAGAAGTACGCCGTGCGCGCCGGGGGTGGTACGAATCATCGCATCGGTCTCTACGATGGCTGCCTCATCAAGGACAATCATCTGGCTGCCTGGAGCGAATGGCGGAAGGGGGCGTCGCTGGCCGATGCCGTCCGCGAAGCGCGCCGCCAGGTGGCCAGGGGGATATCGGTCGAGATTGAAGTTGACACGCTGGAGCAATTGGCTGATGCGCTCGATGGAGCGCCCGATATCGTGCTTCTCGACAATATGAGCACGCAGCTTCTTCTCCAGGCCGTAAAACTTCGAAACGAGCGTGCTCCGAATGTTCAACTCGAAGCTTCCGGGGGGGTGACGCTGGAAACCGTCGCGGAAATTGCGAAGACCGGCGTTGAGCGAATCAGCGTGGGAGCGCTCACGCATTCCGCCCGCGCTCTCGATCTCGCATTTGACTGGAGCCGCCACGTCGGCAAGTAGTTTCGGATCTCACCTGTGCATGACGCATCTGCAATGCCCGACGGGGCGCAACCTGAAACACCTCCGGCGGAACCCGCCCTGACGCGCAGCCTCAGCCTGACTCAGGCGATCGCGCTGAACGTCGCGAACATGGTCGGGATCGGGCCGTTCATCACCATCCCGCTGTTCATTGCCGCAATGAACGGTCCGCACGCGCTCATCGCCTGGGTGATTGCCGCGATTCTGGTGCTGTGCGACGGGCTTGTCTGGAGTGAACTGGGGGCGGCGCTCCCCGGGAGCGGGGGCTCGTATCATTTTCTCAAAGAGATTTACGGCCCGCTTCACCCGCTGTGGGGGCAGCTCATGCCGTTTCTGTTCATCTGGCAGTTTCTCATCAGCGGTACGCTGGAGGTGGCATCGGGATATATCGGCACGGTTGCGTACCTCGGCTATGTTTTTCCGAATCTCGAGCCGACGCTGGTTGAGTGGGGAATTCCCGGCGGAACCAGCAGCGTGGCGGCGGCGGCCTGTCTCGTCGTCACGGCGCTGCTCTGCCGGCGGATTGAAAGCATCGGCCGGATGGGAATTTATCTTTGCGCCGGGACGTTTGTTGCGGTTCTTACGATCATCGTTTCCGGCGTATTGAACTTCGATATTGGCAAACTGACCTTCCCGACCGACCAGTTCCGCTGGAGCAATGCGGGGCCGCTCGTCGTCGGTCTCGGCGGGGCGATGCAGATTGCGATTTACGATTACCTTGGCTATTACAACGTCTGCCATCTGGGAGATGAAATCCGCGATCCCGGCCGAACTATTCCCCGTGCGGTGATTCGGTCAATCTGGATTGTCGCGGCGATCTACTTCCTGATGAATTTCTCGATCATCGTTGTCATTCCGTGGCAGCAGGCGATGGTCTCGAAAAACGTCGCCGCCGATTTCATGGAAGTGCTCTACGGCCGGGAGGTGGCGGTTGCGTTCACTTGCCTGATCCTCTGGGCGGTGGCGGCGGGAATGTTTGCGATCACGCTCGGCTATTCACGCATACCGTATGCGGCGGCGAGGAACGGCGATTTCTTCTCGGTGTTCGCGAAACTCCACCCGACCGAGAAATACCCGATAGTGTCGCTCTGGGCGCTCGGGATTCTGACGGCGATCTGCTGTTACTTCTCGCTTGACCAGGTCATCAAGGCGGCGGTCACCATTCGGATTCTGGTGCAGTTCATCGGGCAGATTATCGCGCTGCACATTATGCGGACAATGCGGCCCGATATCGAAATGCCGTACCGGATGAGGTTCTACCCGCTGGCCAGCATCCTCGCGATCTGCGGCTGGCTGTTTCTCATCGGGATCTCGGAGTGGTCGGTATTTGTTGCGGCGTTCGGCGTGACCATTGCCGGCCTGCCGGTATTTATTGTCTGGAAATCGATCACCCGTCGTGTTGCCTGACAATGCGGGACGTGCAGTGCGGAATGGGCTGTTGCCGGCAGCCTGCCTCCGATTTCCGCTTGACGCGATTTTCGAGCACTACTATAAGTCCGGCGCGACATCGGATGCTTATGCGCGCCGATTCTCGCTTGCGACGTCCTGAACAGGAATTCGGCACGTCGGAATTCGGTTGCTTCGCCTTTTTCGGGTGCCGGTGTGAAGCAGCGTGAG
>JBFWWA010000432.1:0-4864 GCA_050246455.1 Planctomycetaceae bacterium | reverse complement strand
GGAGGGCCATCGAGGGCTCAAACGATCTCGCGAAAAGCAAAGCGATATTCGCAACGCGCGCACTTCGACGCCCTTCGGCGTCGTACAGCTCTAAAGTGCCGGCACTCGATTCAATCTTCAGGCCGCTCGTCGACGGTTCATTCGACGCATCAAGCATCGGCCGGAGAACATCCTCGAGATTGCTCCCTCCGTCGCGCACCACGATACGAACCTGGGGACCTTCGAGAATCACTTTCCCGGCATCGCTTCGATTGAGCACCAGATCGAGCAGTGATTTCTCGGTGCGTGCCACCGGAATCTGCACAAACGGTTCTCCCGTAAGGTCGCGCAGCGTAATTTCTTTCAGCGTGACAGGGGACATCCAGTCGAGCGAAGCGGCGCCGAGATCGATTGCCCCCGGATAGTCAGGGAGCAGGGCGGGAAGAATCTGCTGCTTCAGGGGCGTGCGCGCGATGATTCCCGGTGCAAAACAAACGGCGAGTGCCGCCATTCCCAGCAGCCCGAAAACGAAGAGCGGCAAACGGGAACGCCTCCGGCGCGCCGGTTTCTTCGGCGTTTCCGGTGAAGCTTTCGCGACGGGATCGGATGTATTGGGTTTGACCGCCATAGGGATGCCGGTAAGTTGGCTGAACGACGCGATCGCGTAAGAAATGAAAGAGCGCACCCAGCCCGATGCGCAACGCGGCATGAATCGTTTCGGCGGGATTGTGGCGAGAACTTGTTCCGAAGCGCTCTGGCCGGGAACTCACTGCCCGAAACGCTGCACGCGTAGGAGAGATGCTGCTTGTAAGAAATACAGCCGATCGAGGGCATCGAACGCCGGTGCGGAATCGGGCGCGCTTTCGATCAATCGATTCGGATCTCAGTCAAAACGTGCGCCCTGCACGCGAGATTGCGGTGATACCGATTCTGCAACTGCCGCAAAGTTTATCGGGTACGCTTTCGCGCGCGCTCCTTCGCCTGATCGAACACGTTTGCCCCGGCAGCGGCAACCTTTCGGTCACGTGGGGCGGCAGGACGTGGATTCAGAATCGGTTCGGGTGCAGGCGTGGCGGTCCGTGCAGGTTGTGCAGCACGCCTCTTCCGTTTGATGCGAAGCGGTTCGATCCACTTCTTCCAGCCGTGCGCCGGACTCGCAGCCGGTTCAGGAATCGCCGTTTCATCGGCAAGACTTTCGCGGAACCGTTCCCAGAGTGAAAGCCTTCGACCGGCGATCTCCGTCAGCAGAAGTCCGATCGCAATTCCGAACAGCCAGGGCAACAGCGAGACGGTGCGCGCCGAACGGGGCGGATCGTCGAAGATTTCAAGTACGTCGGCTCGCGACCGACCTCCGCTCAAATCCGCCATCTGGGCGAGCGTTTCGGAACCGGTCGGGAGACCGAGGCGCGGCACGAATTCCGGTGAATACGGAAGTGTGACGGCCGGACCGCGCGAGAATTGCTTTTCGCTCGTTTTGACGAGTGTCCGCCACGTTCCCAGTCGATCGAGACGAAACCGCGCCTGCAGAGAATCGGGACCGGTCCAGACAATGTCGGGAGTTAGTGCCGGCGCGCGCTCGGCTCCCGGCGGAATCACGACAAACGAAGGGGGTTCGGACCGCGCGCGCCCTGTGCGGTCGGGATCGAGCTCAATCGTTGCGACCGCTTCCTGACCATCCTGCTCCACCTGCACGAAGACTTCGCGCGGGTTGGCGCTGCCGAGCAGCCAGCGCACGTGCGTGATCAGGAAGTCTTCATAATATTCCCATTTCCCGAAGTTGCCCGAGTATTTGCCGTCAACTTCAATGGTGAGCGCCGAGACGCGGCCGAGTCCGCGATGCCAGAACGCCGACCAGGGGGCTTTGTAATCGTCGGTGGAGATCACGGCTGCGGTCGCATCGGGCTTCAGGTAGCTCAGGTTGTAGCCATCCACGCTCGGAAACGCTCCGGTTCCCAGCTCTCCCATGAGGCGCGATTCAGCCATTAACTGACCGGTGATTCCGGCGGGTTGCGTCTCGTCTTTCTTGATGAACGTGCTGCGGGCAACGTTCATTGTGTCCTGCGTAAAGAGGCGCGGAAGCTCCTGTGCGTCTGAAGTGAACATGATGTTGCCGCGGCCGAGTTTCGCGATCTCTTCGAGCAGAGCGGCGTCGGTGTCGCTCTTCGAACCGAGCCCGATCACACTGACGGTGATTCCCGATTCCTCAAACTTCCTGAGCAGTTCCTTGTAGGCTCCCGGCTCCTCGCTGTCGGCCGCATCGGCAAAGAGAATGATGTGTCGCGTTGCGATGTCGCCGGCATTCATCAACTGTTCGCCCGCTGCCACCAGCGCCTCATAGACGAAGATTCCACCGCCGGCACTTTGAATGCCGAGCGCTTTGTTCGCGATTGCTTCCGGATCTTCCACGCTTGTGATCGGCTGCACGACGTGCGGCGCGCTGTCAACGGCGATCACTGCGACCTGATCGCCCGGCGAAAGCATTCGCACGCACTCCGCAGTTCCGAGGTTCGCGAGGTCCATTTTCACTTTGCCGCCCGTCACGGGAGCGGTCATGCTTCCTGAACGATCGAGCGCGATGGCGAGGGCGAGCCGGTTCTTGCGGTGCTCCTCGCGCATTTCCATCGAGACGGGGAGCACGTCGTCGAGCGGGCTCTTGAAGTATCCTCCCGTGCCGAAACTTCGCTCACCTCCCGTGAGCATCAATCCGCCGCCGAGATCTTCCACGAACTGTGCGAGCTGCGCCATCCGGATTCGTCCGAGCTTGTCCGCCGGGACGTTCTCGAGAATGACCGCGCGATACGGATCGAGCGAATCGGCCGTGAGCGGATGATCTGCCGCAACGGCCACGTCGACAGGAATCCCCCCCGCACGGATTCCGCGAACGAGGTTCCCGGCGGCTCCGTCGGAGTTGAGAACGAGCAGCTTCGGCCCGGCATCGACCCGGACCACGCCCGCTCCGTGGTTGTTCTCGGGAAGTGGATCTCCCTGAACGGAGAGTTCGACGGTGTAGTTGAACAAGCCGCCGCCATCGAGGACGTCCCGAAACAGGATCCGGTTCATCCCGGTCAAGAGATCGCGTTGCGTCGAGGCAATCTGCTTGCCGTCGCGCAGGACGCGCATGCTGCCCGGCATGTCCTGATCCGCGTATACCCACACAGAGAATTGGAACGGCTCGCGCGGCGAAACCGTATCGGGAAGGAGGATCGAATCGACTGCCGCATCCCCGACGCGCTGCCGCTCGAACGCGCGGTAGTCGATCGGCACGCCCGCTTCACGAGCGCGCCGTGCCGCCGAAAGCGGCGGTGCACCGTTCGATTCTCCGTCGGACAGGACGAGAATCCGCGCCGGCCGATTCTTGTTGACCAGGTTGAGCCCGGTCATTACCGCGTCGTGAAGGTCGCTGCCGTCCGGGAGAACTTCGCGCGTATACTCCGCAAGCTCACCGGAATTGGAGACGACGCGCTCAACCTGTGCCCGGCTGCCGAACGTCACAATGCCGACTCGATGCCCCCGTGCGGCGCGGTTCTGTTCAAGATTGTGAATCAACTCACGGATATTCCCTTCCGACTCGGCCGGCATCGATCGGGAGCGATCGGCAACTACGATCACATCCAGCCCCTTGCCGCCAAGATTCGCTTCCGGTCCCATCAGGCAAAGAATGAGAAGCGATGCGATCGCGAGGCGAATCCAACCGGTCGGACCGGGGACGTCACCCCAGCGACGGAAGGCGAACCAGGCCGGGATGAACAACAGCCCGAGTTCAGGGTACGCGAACTCGATCGTCGGTAGAGAGAGGCTTCTGAAGAACTCGATCATCGTGCGGCGACCTTTCCCGGCTTGAGCACCAGCCAGTCGAGAAAGACCACGACGAGAATGAGCGCGATTACAGCCATCAACAGCCAGGAATACGGATTGTCGACGTTGTAGCGCACAGGCTCGTCCGCCGCGATCGGGGCACGCAAGCCGGGTGCAAGATCAACGAGTGACGACTCGTCCGGATCGTGAAAGTTCACGGCGAACCGGCCGATCGACTTCTCCCCGTCCCGCACGTCAAAGATTCCGGTTTCTTCAAGCGGGGGAATCTCGACAGGGTTACTGCGCGCAAGCGGGCGCGAATGGTCGCCGTGTACAAGGGTCAGCTCTCCTTCACCGACCGATGCGGCTTCATTGGAATCGGTCAGCCGGAAGCGGATGTCTTCATTGAGGCGATAGTTCCACTGCCTTAGCCCCGGAAGGCTTTCTCTGCGCTGGTCCAGAAGGTTCTTGATCAGAATCGGCCAGTCGGGACTCTCGGCCAGATTCGGGCGAGACAAATCGATATTGAGCACGTACGCAGATGTATCCGTCCCATTCAGCTTCGCAAACAGCGGCACCTTTCCGGCGCTGATCAGGGGCGTGGCGTTCATCGTGAAGTCCTGTGCTCCGCCCCAGATGACTCCGCCGAGAACCACCCCGTCCAGAAGCGGGCTCTTCTTTTCGAGAAGGTACGGACCGATCAGATCACGTGCGGCCTTTCGCGCTTCGTCGGTTCGCGAAACAGGACCGATCCCCAGCCACCAGAGATTTGATCGTGACGGCGGCAATTCCTGCGCGGGCGCAATGATCAGGTGCGCGCTCGAACCCTCGGCCTTCTGGACGTCGGGAATGCCGGAGATCACCTTTTCGACAACGCGGGTGGCGGCATCTTCCGGTGGAAGCGTCACAGCCACGCCGACGGTTCGCACCTTGGGCTCGATCAAAGTCACCCTGCTGTCGACGGCGAGCGCGTCGTTCTCAGCCGCGACTGTCACCTCCATTTCGCCGAGCCCCCCCGGAACCTCGGCCTCAATTGAAGTTTCTGCACCCGGCTCAAGCGAAATCTTCCGCTCGAAAATGACGCCCTTTG
>JBFWWA010000431.1:0-4875 GCA_050246455.1 Planctomycetaceae bacterium | reverse complement strand
CGGTGCTGTTCGGACTGGAAGTCAGTGCGACGCTGCAGTTCGTGGGAGACCGGGCGTTTGAAGAGATGGAGACGCGGCGACAGTTTGCAGCTCTTGTCGAACCGTCGATCGTGGTCTCGGTCGCGCTGATCGTCGGCGAGAAGTTCCAGGCGGGACATTCGACGACGCAGCGCGAAATTGCCGATCGGACGGGAATTGCCGAACAGGTCGTGGCGCTCATCATCCGCGAACTCTCGATGGCCGGCGTGCTTCACCGGCTGGAGCGCGAGCAAAACTCCGTTTGCCTGGCGATCCCGCCGGATCAGGTGATGACCGACCGACTCCTCGACATCGGATTCCGCATTGCCGACGAGGGAGGCGAACGGTGGGTTTCATCATTCGCGGCTAGACTGAGGGATCAACAGCGGGCGATTGCCGCGAAAGTGCCGCTGGCATCACTGCTGACGACAAGCGCGAGACCTGCCGGTTCCGCATGACGGACTTCATGGGCTCGGCTGCGCGAAAACTTCCGCAACCGGCATCCTGAAGCCCGGAATTGCGGGTGCGCCTTCCAGCGTGTGGGTCATTCCCAGCAGTCGTGGCTGCTTTCCCCTCGGCAACACGTGCACCTGTTTTTCGACGGGATCCGCCATCCAGACGAGCTGCACGCCCCAGTTGAGGTAGCTCTCAACACGCTCCGTGGCTCCCTTGCGCCGGTCGGCCGATGACGCGACCTCGACGACGAGTGCGGGACGCGTTTCCGTCACCACTTTCTCGAGTTCGGCGAAACGCGGACCGCTGGTGAAATAGCTGATGGCGGGGCAGCGCACGGTGTCGGGATTGCGCGCAATGATCAATCCCAGCTCAAAACAGGCGTAACCGTCGGCGGCATCCACGGTGTTCTGCACGTGCAGCGCGATCGCCTTCGAGAGATTCAGAACAATACGCCCGTGCTCTGGATCAGGCGGAGAGTGCCGGATGATTTTTCCGCTGACGAGCTCCGACCAGCGGCGTCCCTCTCCGCAGTCGTCGTCCCAGTTGGCGAAATCTTCCGCAGTGCGCGGCGCAACGTCGATCATGGAAGTGCGAATCCCTCGAAAGTGCGTTCAACAGCCGGTCGTCCGATTATACGTTTCCAGGGCAGACCGTGAATATCGGTGCATCGGTCGATGAGGAAGTTTCCGGACGGCGATTCCCGTTTTCCAGCATCACCCGTTAAGATGCTGTCATGCGAATAGCCGTCATTGGAGCGACCGGACAACTTGGGACCGAGCTCTGCAACCGGATCGGGGAAGCCGCGGTGCCGCTGGGCCACGCGGAAGTTGAGCTTACGAGTGCAGAGAGCATCCATGCGGCGCTTTCGCAGCTCGATGTGACGGCGGTCATCAACGCTGCGGCGTATAACCTCGTCGATAAGGCCGAGGACGAGCCGGAGGTCGCATACGCGGTCAATGCGCTGGGCCCGCGGCAGCTGGCGCGGTATTGCGAAAGTCGCGGTGTTCCCTTCGTGCATATCAGCAGCGACTTCGTATTCGGCCTCGATGCCGAACGGTCGACTCCGTATCGGGAGAACGACGCACCGGGCCCGCAGAGCGCGTATGCCGTTTCCAAACTGGCGGGTGAGTGCTTCGTTCGCGGAAACTGCCGACGCCATTTTGTTCTGCGAACGTGCGGACTCTTCGGTCCGACACGCGAACTCGGCAGAGGGAACTTTGTCGAGACGATGATTCGCCTCGCGAAGGAACGGGGTGAGCTCAAGGTCGTCAGCGACCAGCGCTGCACTCCGACGTCGACGCGTGATCTCGCAATCGCGATCATCAAGCTGCTTGAAACCGAAGAGTACGGTCTCTATCACGCGACGAATTCCGGGAGCACGACCTGGCACGGCTTCGCAACGGAGATTGTGAAGGTTGCAGGACTCAAGGTTCCCGTGCACGCCATCAGCTCCCTCGATTTCGCAGCGAAGGCGAAGCGGCCGTCATACAGCGTGCTCGATTGCCAAAAACTGACGAGCGCGGCGGGGTTTGCGTTTCCTTCGTGGCAGGAGGCGCTGGCGGATTACGTCACCGATCGTCAATTCCGGATTGCAAAGCCGTGAACTTCCGCGAACTCGAGCGCGCAGTTTCCGAGACGATCCGGCAAGGTGAGATCGGAATCCCGGTCGCGCTGCGCCTGAACTGCCAGTTCGGCGATCGCTCGGTCGACGTCATTGAGGGGGCGATCATGGCCTTGCATCTGGCGGAGACCGCATTCGCGGAGGACAGACCGGCACGACTTCACGCACGCCGAACGTCGGACGGCCGGCAGTTGACGGTGCTCGCAAGTTATCGACTCGGCCAGACCTTTTTCCTGACGACGACCGCCATTGACGGTGTCCGGGAGTCCCTCGACCTGCTCCTGGTCGGAAACCATGGAATTGTCCGTCTCGAAGGGGGAGAGCTCTTCGTACCGGAAAGTGCCGATGGATCGTTTTCGGATCCGGGGGGATGGAAATCGGCAATTGAGCGAAGTTTGCGTGAACAGGGAGCCGTCGAGTTCGCGTCTTAGTTCCGGTGCGAACGCACAAGCCGTGCACTTCGTCGGCACTGACCGAAGATTTGCTGGGGAAACAGGATCGGGCATCATCAGCGATGCGGCAGAAGTGCGAAAAACGCGAAATGGGCGTGATTCGATCCGACGAACGGGCTACAATTCCCCGTAGTAGGATGTAGCAGGAAATTAGCACGTCTCGTCGGTCGCGAAACCGACCTGCCAGCCGCGAATTCCGAGCCTGTCGTACCGTTATCTGCGTGATGAAATTGCCGCTCGCTACGCCCTTGGATGCAGGGAGAGGGTGGAAATGACGACATTGGAGCGATGGGTCCAGCGACACAGTCGCAGGTTGGCTTTTGGCCGGTTTCTCGAGCGATTCGCCGAGTGGTTTGCCGGCTTTCTTTTCGCTTTCGGAGCCATCGTGCTCCTGGTCAAGCTTCTTTCGCCAGAACTCTGGCCCCAGGTCCTGTGGATCGGCCTGGCGGCCATACCGGTCACCATTGCTGCCTGGTCGATTTCCCGCCGTTCGCCATATTCGCGCACCGAATCGATCGCGATGATCGACCGCAAGCTCGACGCGGGCGGACTGCTGATGACCCTTTCCGAGAAGCCTGACGAAGAATGGGCCGAACGACTGCCGGTCGAATCCGCGTGGAAAAACGTGCTGCCGAAACTCCGGCCGGTTCGCGTCGCCCGCTTCCTGCTTTTGCCGCTCGCATTTGCAGCTGCCGCTTGTCTGATTCCACCGCGCGAGGCGCGTACCGAACTGGTTCGTCCGAACGTGGTCGGTCGCGAGGCGGCTGATCAGCTTGGCGAAAGCTTGAAGCTGCTCGAGGAGGCGAACGTTCTGGAAGAAAAGGACGAGAAAGAGCTGCGAGAAGCCATCGAAAAGCTGGCGATCGAAACCGAGAACACGCCGCTGACGCACGAGAAATGGGAAACGGTCGATGCACTTCGCGAGAAGCTCCGCATGCGGGCCGACTCGGCATCGCTTGTCGTTGCGCAAGGGGAGTCAGCCGCAGCCGCACTCTCGGCTGCGATGGAACAAGACGGCGAGCCTCTGTCGTCGGAGAGAATGGAGCGGCTTGAACAGGATGTGCTCGAAGCGCTGAAGAAACTTTCAGCGGGGGGACAGCTTCCCGGGCAATCCACCGAACTCGGGAAAAAGCTGTCCAAGCTCGCCAGCACCGGCAAGCTTCAGCTCTCGAAGGATAGCGCGGAGCGGAAAAAGACGCTCGGCGAGCTCAAAGATTTTTTGCAGAAAGAAAGCAAGAAGCTGGGTGAATGCCGTTCCCAGTGCTGCGGTTCCTGCAGTGGCGAAGGCTGTAAAGTGTGCAAGGACGGTTTCTGCCTGACTCCCGGCTCGAATCAGTCCGGGCTTCCGGGCCGTGGCGGTGTGACGCGCGGTCGCGCCGATGCGGAGCTCAATTTTGGAGAAGAGTCGGACGATGCGAACACAAAGTTCAAAGAGCTGGCTCTTCCGCCCGGGTTTCTCGACGATCCGCAGAACGACATCAAAGCGGTGACGATGGCGCCTCCCGAAGTGAATCCGGCCGAGTCCGCACCGCGTGCCGCTTTGCGACCGGACGACCCGGCGACCGGCAAGGAAACTTGGAACCGCCCGCTCCGGCCGCGGCATCGCGCCGTGGTGCGCAACTACTTCGGATCCGGCGCGCCGTCCGGCAACGTCGGCAAAACCGAAGCGAACCCATAAGTGCGATTGATCCGACGCGCGGCGAGGCACGTTAGCGGAACGGACGTGAATAGACGTATCCTCTGGTTTGACAACTCCGAACGCGTCGCAGGAAAAAAGGCGTGACGACAAAAGAGAAGGATGTTTCGGCCGTAAAACCGGGTGACCAGAGTCCCTCACCCCTAGCGGACGGCCGCGCAAATTCGGAGAAGCTCCTCGCGCCGGATGAGGTTGAAGAAGCGTCGAGGGCCATTCGCCGTATACTGGACGGCCTGAAGACTGTAATCCTCGGTCAGCAGGATCTTCTTGAACTCGTCGTCATCTGTCTGGTCGCGCGCGGGCACATGCTTCTCGAGGGTTTACCGGGGCTCGGCAAGACGGAACTCGTCAAAGCGCTCTCGTCGCTTCTCGGACTGGAATTCCGGCGGCTTCAGTTCACTCCGGACCTGCTGCCGAGCGACATCCTCGGTTCACCGATTCTCGAGGACCAGCACGGCTCGCGAAAGCTCGTGTTCCATCGGGGGCCGATCTTCGCGAATCTGGTTCTCGCCGACGAAATCAATCGCGCGACTCCGAAGACGCAATCGGCCTTGCTTGAGGCGATGCAGGAGCATCGGGTCACGATCATGGGTGAATCTCACCCGCTGCCACTCCCGTTTTTCGTCCTCGCC
>JBFWWA010000430.1:0-4889 GCA_050246455.1 Planctomycetaceae bacterium | reverse complement strand
GCGATGACGACGAGCAGTCCCTCGCCGAGGATGATGCGTCCCACCGAGCGCGGCGGAATTCCAACTGCCGACAGCAGGCCGATGTTCGCGGCGCGTCGCTCGATGCCGAGACGAAAGAGCAACCCGACGAGGATCGCCGCCGACAGAATCAGGAAGAAGCTGAACCCGATGAAGAGCATGCTGAAATCGTTCGAACCGGTGGCGGCGCGAAGTCCTTCCGCTTTCACCGCACGAAACGCAAGACCCGTCTCTTCGGGAGTGAGCGCGCCGAGGAACTGCGCCGTGAAATCGCGCGCCGTCTCCGCCGCAGACTTCCCTTCCATTGCCGCCACCCGCAGCGAAGTGAGCCGTCCGTAACGGCTCCCCCAAAGCTCCTGCGCGCGGCTCAGGAGGACGAACCCTTTCGGTGTCGTTTTGTGTTTGTCCCAGTAATCTTCGTCCCGTTTGGTGATCCGGTCGAGCTTCATCGGGAAGGGCTGATCCCAGTCGCGAAACGTTTTCGCGTCGGTGATTCCCTTCACCTCGGGCGTGAAGCCGATGTCGGCGACGGCCGGGTCGTCGAGCGGCAGAATCGCGGCGACTCGAAAAGTCTGGCTCTTCTCCGGCAGTTCGCCGTGCGAGCCGACGACATGGTACGCGAGCGCGATCTCATCCCCCGGCTTCACATCGAGATCGGCGGCGAGCCAGTCGTTGATCAGGATTTCGTCCGGTTTCAATGTGCTCAGATCAAACTTCGCCGCCGCAGCGAAAGGGCCGAATGGCGATTCGTTCAGATCTCCCGGATTGATTCCCGCCACGACGGAGTACATCGAGAACTTCGCCGCTTGCCGCGCGTTCGCGAGCTCGTTCGCGAGATAAACGAGCACCGGCGAGGTGCGAAGTCGAAGTCCCTCCGCAGTTGTTTCCGCTTTCCGGGAAAGGGAGTCTTCAAGAATCTGCCGGTTGCTTTCCAGCGAGAAATACCCGCGGCCTGCATGTTCCTTGATCCGCAGGTCGACATCTTCCAGCGAAATCGACTTTGCCAGAAAGTCCGTCAGGGCTCGCGCCTCTGCCGCTGCGTCCTTTGCCGCATCGGTCGATCGGGAAGCGACAAACAGGCTGTTAACCCGCGCGGGCATCCCGGTCGGGTTCCGTCGGGAGGGATTGACCTTCGCGAGGTCGAGGCTTTCCTGCAGCGTGCCGAGCGGAACGTACGCAACGAGTGGAAGCTGCTGGCTGGGGTTGAGGTCGAACCGCGCGGCGCCGAGTTCGTCGCTGAGGACGTCACGAAGTGTGAAATCGATTTCGCGCGAGGCGGAATCCCGTTCGCCCAGGAGCGCATCGCGCGGGATGTCGGCCGGGAGTTCGATGGTGAGTGTGACGGACGTCGGCTCGGAACCGCCCGAAGAATTCGAAACCTGCAGCTGGTCCGCCACGCGCCGGTTGAACAGAATCTCGCGTCCGCCCGGCGCAGCGAGCGAGCCATGTTCGAGCAGATTCCAGAGCCGCTCGTCGACCCCGTAGATCTGCACCCGCCCGACGCGGTGAACGGTTTCACCTTCAGTTCGTTCGAGGCTTCCCATCAGCGACAGGGCAGGGGCCGCCTGCGAGAATACACTTCGAAAATCCGGGTTCTGTTCGAGCTCGTCGGCTAGAACTTCGCGGAAGAACCGCTGCGTCGAGACCGCATGATCGACACGCCCGAGCCGGACGAGGCTCATCTGCCGGAGGCTGCCGCGCACCGAATCGCCGACGACGAGCGCGCCGCCGATTACCGCCGTCGCCGCCGAGACTCCGGCCAGCATGGCGAGATTCTGCCGCCAGTAAAAGAACAGGCTGCGGAAGATGAGTCGCAAAGCGCTCATTCGACCAGCGTTCCTTCCGAGAGCCGCAAGTGCCGCGCGAACCGTCCCGCCAGTTCCGCGCTGTGCGTCACGCAGATCAGAATCGTTTCCTCTTCACGATTCAGCTCCAGCAGCAGCGTGCCGATGCCGGCCGCCGTTTCCTGATCGAGATTTCCTGTCGGCTCGTCGGCCAGCAGCAGCACCGGCTTGTTGATGAGCGCTCGGCAGACGGCGACGCGCTGCCGTTCTCCCCCCGAAAGCTGCGCCGGCCGATGCGACAGGCGCCCGCCGAGACCGACCCTGTCGAGCAGCTTTCGCGCCCGCTCCTCCTGCGCCGGTCCCGCACCCGATCCCGAGATCGTCGGAACGAGAACGTTTTCAAGCACCGTGCACTGGGGCAGCAGGTGATGATCCTGAAAAATGAACCCGATGCTGTCGCGCCGGAATGCGGCGAGCTCCGCCGCGCTGGCCGCGAACGGATCGCGACCGAGAATGCGGACCGTGCCCGACGTCGGCGTGTCGAGCGTGCCGACGATGTACAGAAACGTGCTCTTGCCGGAACCGGACGGGCCGGTGATTGCGAGGGCATCCCCGCGCGTCATGCTGAGATCGACGCCGCGCAGAATCGAAAGTGCGCCGGCAGCGGTCGGAAACTCTTTCGTCAGCCCGCGGACGACGAGTTGCGAGTCATCATTCGGCATGAGATCAAGATTCCGTCCAAATCGGATCGCCGAGGAAAAAAATCGCCGCCGCGCTCAGATTGTCTCCGGACCGGTGTCCGGCAGCATCTCATTGTACTCCGCTGGAATTTCCAGCGATTGCAGCGGCTGGCCGGGGCGGAAGAGGCAGTACGCGGTTTTGATCTGCCCGGTGGCGATGTGCGTCTCGTCCCGCCAGAACTCGAACTGCAATGTCAAAGACTTCACGCCGCGCCGCATCACGAAGATGCGCACTTCCAGCTCGTCTTCGTAATAAGCGGGAGCTTTGAACGAGCAGGACGTATTCACGCGCGGCCAGCCGACCGACGTGCCGTCGTCGTTATGTTTCGCGAGCGTCTTGCCGAACGCGCGGAAGAATTCCGATTCCGCCCGCTCCATGTAACGGAAGAAATTCGCGAAGTGGACGATCCCCGCCATGTCGGTGTCGCAGAACTCGACCCGAACTGTGGTGGTGAAGCGGGGTTTTGCGGTCATCGGGCAGGCCCGGGAAACGGTGCAGGGATTTCCAGCAGATCCACTGCCGGACGGCGATTACAGAAAATCGTCGCCAGCCGACCGTATGTAACGCCCCCTTCCGGCATCTGCAAGTCCCGCGCAAGTCCGGGGCCTGCAACAATCCTGAGCACCGCGCCGAGATCGATATGACGGAGCACGTTGTGATTGATCAGCACCCGCCCGAGCGGTGTATCTCCCTGGATGATCTCATCCCGGACCGCCGCCGTGACGAAACGGAAGTCGAACCGGACAATGCCGAACTGCACGACCTGCTCGGTTCCCTGTTTCACGAGCACGATCTTCCGGCTGTAGATGTCCCCCTCCTGCTTTCGGTCCAGAATCCGGACGTCGACCGGTCCACCGTGCAATCGCTCCATCGCCACCGTCATGTGCTCGTTGTGCGCAAGCAGCGTGCGGTACGGCTCGGGGGTGAGCGCCGAGGCCACATGCTCGGCATCGGTAATCAGGGGCTCGTCGCTCGGGAACAGCGAGACCAGCGCGGTCAGTTCGTCTTGAGGATTCACGGTGGAAAGCTTTGAAGGTTCGTGAAGTTCGTCGGTCGATCAGGTGTATCTCACGGCGCGATGTTCGGGCTCGAAGTATTCCGGGAGCAGGCTGTCGACCTGGAGCAGCCCGCGGCGCGTCAGCGTGATGTCGTCGCCGTCGACCGACAGGTAACCGGCCGCCTGCTGGTTGCGAAGCGCGTCCGCGAACTCGCTCCTGATGTCGACATTGAACTTCCGCCGGAAGGTCTTCGCCGAGACATGCCCCTCCTTCATCTGCAGAATCATCTCGCGGATGAGGCGCTGATGTTCGGTCGGGACCAGTGCGCGATTGATCGGCAGCACTCCCGACTCGACGGTGTTCATGTACTCTTCGAGCTGGTCGAGGTTCTGGTAGTGGACCCCCTGGAAGTGCCCGAACGACGAAACTCCCGACGCCAGCAGATCGCAGCCGCGCCAGACGTTGTCGCGGTAAACGAAGTGGTCGGTGTCGAGATTCTTCACCAGCTCGTTTCCGCTCGAGATGCGGTACCCGGCCACCAGCAGCCGATCGATCGCCTGGTTCACCCACGCCCGCTTCGTCGGCCAGTTCGCCACCGGAGAAGCGATGCCGAGCTCTTTCATTTCTTTGGAAATGACCGTGTTGTGCGGCAGCTCCATCTGGTAGATGGTGATGTTGTCGGGTTCCATGTCGATGGCCCGCTCGATGCAGCGCTCCCAGTTCTCGTCGGTCTCGCCCACCATTCCGGCGATGAGATCGATGTTGATTTGCGGAAACCCCACCTGCTGCAGCCAGCCGTACGCCTGCTCGATCTCGGGAGAGAGATGTGCGCGGCCATTTTCTTCAAGAATCCTGTCGTTGAAGTTCTCGACGCCGAGTGAAACACGCGTGACGCCGATCTCCTTGAGCGTCCGCACTTTTTCGAGGCTGAGCGTACCCGGCTCGCATTCAAAAGTTACTTCTTCCGCCGTGTTCCACTTCAGGAACTCGGTGAGACGATCGCGAAGCGACAGCAGCTGCTTCGAGCTCAGGTACGACGGCGTGCCGCCGCCGAAGTAGACGAAGTGCAGCTTCCGGCCCATGACCCCCGGCTCGCGGCTCAGAATCTCGAATTCCCGGACCAGCGCCTGAACGTAATTCTCGATCGCCTTCGCGTTCTGGTTCGTGTACACGCGGAAGTAGCAGAACTTGCAGCGCTTCCGGCAGAACGGAATGTGAATGTAGAGGCCAAGCGGAACTTCCCGCTCCGGTGCACGGCCCAGGGCAGCCAGCGCGTCCGGAACCTGCTCCTTCCCCCACTGCGAGAACGGCGGGTAGTTCGATATGAAGTAACTTCCGACTTCAGTGA
>JBFWWA010000429.1:0-4899 GCA_050246455.1 Planctomycetaceae bacterium | reverse complement strand
CGTCGTCATCGTGCTTCTGTTTCACGCGCGGCTCGGGATGAGCGGTGGTTACGTCGGCGTCGACGTCTTCTTCGTCATCTCCGGTTACCTCATCAGCTCGCTGATCCTGCGAGAGATGAGCGCGGGCGACTTCAGCATGGCTCGCTTCTGGGAGCGGCGGATCCGGCGGATCGCCTCCGCGCTCGTCGTGGTCGTGGCATGCACGACGATCGTCGGTAGTGTGCTGCTCCTGCCGGAAGACTTCCGCGAACTCGGGCAGTCGGTCTGGGCGCAGTCGATGCTGGTGTCGAACGTCTACTTCTGGCGGAATACGGGCTATTTCGCAGGCCCCGCCGAGACGAAGCCGCTGTTGCATCTGTGGTCGCTCGCGGTCGAAGAGCAGTTCTACATTTTGCTGCCGCTGCTGTTGATTGCGTTGCGCCGCTTCCGACTCGTTTCGATGCCGACGGCCCTGGTGGTGCTGCTCGCCGGTTCGTTCGCGATGAGTGTGTACGGTGTTCCCCGGCATCCTTCGGCGACGTTCTATCTCCTGCCGACTCGCGCCTGGGAACTGCTGCTGGGGTCGGTACTGGCGCTACGTGCGGAACCGAGACCGATTCCAAGGTGGGCTGCCGAGCTATTGAGCGGACTCGGACTCGCAGCAATTCTCGCGACGGCGCTCTTGTATGATTCGCAGACTCCGTTTCCAGGATTGGGAGCGCTTTTGCCGTGCGCTGGGACGGCGTTATTTATCCGCGCGAACAGCGGGATTCTGACATTGTCCGGCCGATTGATGGCAGCGCGACCTGTAGTGTTCGTCGGTCTCATTTCGTATTCCCTCTACCTGTGGCATTGGCCGGTGCTTGTTTATGCGCAGTACTGGGTCATGGGAGCCACACCTGCTTCAATTCGCGGTGGACTGCTGATGGTCAGCATTCTGCTCGCGATTGCTTCGTGGCGGTGGGTCGAGCGGCCGTTTCGCGAACGTCGCGTTTTTGCTGAGAGGAGGAGCCTCTTTTACGGGGCGGCTTCCACGTTCCTGGTGTTGCTTCTGGCCGGGGTCTTGATCGATCGTCTTCATGGTGTTGCGGGCCGGTTCTCCGCCGAGACGCTGGCCTATGCGGCAGCGCGCGATGACATGAGCTACACGAACGACAGCGAACCGAATGAGCAGGGCCAATGGCAATTCGACGAGGTCGGTCGAACGAACGGTCCGATCGATTGCCTCGTTTGGGGGGACAGTCACGCGATGGCAGTCATGCCGGCCATCGAACGGCAATGCCGTACGCGGAACGCGCGCTGTGTCTACGCGCTTCGGAGCGGGACGTTGCCGCTCTACCGGTTGACAAGTACGCCGGGATTTCGCCTGTGGCCCGGTGCGGAGGAATTCAACCACGCGGTCGTCGATTATGTGAAGTCGCACCGCGTCGAGAACGTGCTCCTGGCGGGTCTTTGGTCTTATGTCCCTGCTCCCACGGAAGGGAGGGCGAAGAGTCTCGAACGGGTTCCCCCGGAGCTGTTTCGCGAATGGATGCTCGAGACGGTGCAGGTTCTGCAGAAGAGCGGGGCAACCGTCTGGATCCTGCAGCAGGTTCCCGCACAGAATTGCGACGTCCCGCGAGCGCTCGCCCGGGAGTCGATGATCGGAGGGGACCCCAAGTCAGTCGGCGTCACCCTGGCGGAGCATCGGGCGCTGTTCGCGGGAGCGGCGGGCATCATCGACGAGATGGCGCGTCACGGGGCGATCATTCTCGATCCGTCTCGGATGCTCACCGACGATACCGGATTCTGCGGAGCCGCCCGGAATGGCCGAAGCTTGTATCGCGACCATCATAATCTCTCGGTGCAGGGGGCGCTCGAAATCACGCCGCTCTTCGATCCGATATTTCCGGCGAAGCCGGCTACGGTCGACAATGCAGTCGGTGCACAGAAAAACGTGCCGGAAAGCGCCGTCCGGGCGGGGTTATGACGGTAAAGAGCTCAGCAGCTTTCGCGTTGCGGTCAGTTCCTGGGTGAGTCCGTCGACGAGAGAGGTGCTCGATCCGTCCGGAAGGACCTGCCAGGTGTAGGTCTCGACCTCCAGATGCGGAGCGTACGGCAGTTTCGCAACCGCCGCGAGCGCGCGTTCGAGATCGGGGCGGGTCGTGCCGAGCGGGCCGAGATGTTCGGCATTGACCGGGACGTGAAAGTGAATCCGCCAGCTTTCGGCGTCGCGGAATTCGGGTTCGGGCTCGAGTGCCGTCTGCTCGTCGAGATCGACCACGCGGTGGATTTCGCCCGTGCGGGAGCGCGCCAGCGTCTGGTGAAGGTACCGCGGCTCGGCGTAGCGGGCCAGCAGGCGGCGGCCTTCCCGATTCTCGGCGGGATTGTCGAGCTGGATGGCGCAGGTGATGTGAACCTTGCCGATGCGGATCCCGGCATCCGAGATGGCGGCGATCGATGCGGCGACATCCTCGAACTCGACCGACTGATGGCAAACGTCGTAACAGAGCCCCAGATGATCCCGCGCAGCTGAGAGTGCGCGGCCGCCACGATCGGCGGCGCGGCGGAAAACCTCCTCGAAGAAGTTGATCGCTTCCGGCGTTGTTTCGAGGACGCACATCGGCTCCGGCTCGATGGCGAGGGTGATGTGCCGACCGGTTTCCGACTTCAGCTGTTCGAAAGACTCCGCGACGTCGATGAGCGCATCGGCCGCCCGGTCGAGAAAGTCGCTCGGATGCGTGAAGCCCTTGAATCCGAGCGGGACAGTCGAGATGGAACCTTCAACCCCTTCCGGCAGAAGCGCCGCCAGAATCTCCGCGCAGCCCAGCGTGTACGCGGCGCGGTTCGGTGCGGTCCAGTCCGGAAGATAGACGTTCTCCTTGACGCGCGGGCTGTGAAAATCGCCGTAGGGAAATGCGTTGAGCGTGTGGCAGGTGAGGTCGCGGGCCCGGAGTCCATCCGCAAACCGCTGCACATTTCCGGGGGATGCTTTGAGCTCGCGGATGACCGGGTCCGCCAGCCAGAGCCCGGCGGCGAGCGGAGCGCCGAAGTTGCGGCGAAGGTTGACCGTGAACTGATCGAGTCCGTGTTCGACTTCCGCGATGGTGCGGCCGGGATGGACGTTGGTGCAATAGCTGAGGGGAAGCGAGCTGAGCGACATGGGAGGGTGCGACGGCAGGGGGGGGGAGTTTCTGAAGCGGCGCTGTGGTGCGCGGCACGGCTTCATTCTAATCGATCGACCCGCGCGGACGCGACCGAGCCGTCCGGAGATGGGAACCCGAAGAGGGGCCCGATGTCGCCTACTTCTTGGTGACGTTGCACTCGAGTTCCTGCCGGAGTTTGTCGCAGGCTTCGAGCGAGATGCGCGTATTCCGCACGTTCAGGACTTCGATTCCGAACATGTCGAGGAGATGTTCGACGCAGCCGTCGTCGAGTTTCGTGTTGTCCATCAGGAGCAGCATGCGGAGCACGGGCAGATGCTTGCGGGTCAGGTGCTTGATCCCGTCGTTCGTAAGGTCGGCCCCGCGGAGCTGCAGCGTATCGAGGTATTTGCCGCAGTTCGCGAGCGGAATCAGGCCGCGGTCGGTGACGCTGGATTCATCGATGTTGAGACTCTTCACCTTCCGCAGCGCGCCGATGAGGACCATGTCGCTGTTGCTGAAACCCCGATTCTGGACAAGAACCAGATAGACGTCCCCCTGCGGCGTCACCGTGCAGCCCTTCTGTTCGAGCAGAGCGATTACCGCCTTGGGATCCTTGAGCTTGTGCTTCTCGATTCCTGGTCCGGCCTCCGCTTTCCCCTCTCCCTTCGCGACCGCGGCGTCCGGATCGGCCGCTTCCGGCATTTCGCCGTTCTCGTCCCCGCCGTTGTCGGCGGCCATCGCTTCGCCTCCCTCTTCTCCCTCTTTCTTTCCGGCCATCTCGTCGTCGACGACCGGGTCTCCTTCGTCGGGAAGGTTGGCAATGACGTCATTGATGTTGGAGTCGAACATATCGCTGAACTCGCCGACGGCCGCCATGGCGACGGCGTGCGTGAGCATTTTCTTGAACTCGCCGAGGCCGGCGGCGCCGACCGACGTTTCGGCTTCCACCTTTCCGCCGTTGAGCGAGATTGTTCGGTTTTTCTGCATTTCCATCGCGACGTTTTGCGGTGCAAACGGCAGCACCGGCATTCCGCCCGCTCCGCCCGCCATCAGCTCTTCATCGTCCTCCATCATTTCATCGAGTTCCTCTTTCTCTCCCTCTTTGGGTTCCTTCTTCTCCTTCTTGTCTGTTTTTTCTTTTGGATTCAGAAGGCCGGCAATTGCATCGTGTGCTTTCCTGGCTTCTTCTTCGCTGTGGTAATCGGTCACGAACTTGAACTTCATGTCCTCGCCGAAGTTGAGAGCGGCGCCGACGAGCTTGAAGGAGTTTCCGAACATCGAGAACGGATTCATGGCGCGCATATTCCCGACGGGAAGGAAACCCGGCGGGAGCCCGCTTGCAACGTTTTTGGGAATTGTTGCGAATACAACCTGCTGCCGTGCGTCGATTGCGGCGAGTTCGGGAACATCTCCGCTTTCGCCGTTGCCGTCCATCAGGGATTTGACGGTCGAGACCGTGCCGAGAATCATGGTCTTCTCATCGATGAAATGGGCGGCAGCCATTTCGAGCTTGCTGAAGATGGGAATCGCTTCGAACTGCACATACTCCTTGTTCTGGTATTTGACGCGTCCGCCGTTCCCCAGCAGCTTGGTCAGCTTCTGCACGTCAAACGGTTTGCTGAGCTGCACGAACATCACGGACTGCTGGGTATTTCCCTGCGTCCCCATGCTTGCCGCCTGCTTGGCAAACTGCATCGCCTTCGTGAGTTTGTGTCCCATCAGTTCCGGAGGCGATCCTTCGCAGAAAGCGAACCGCTCGATGTCCTCCGGGCCGAAACCGAGTTTCTCGCGCATC
>JBFWWA010000428.1:0-4915 GCA_050246455.1 Planctomycetaceae bacterium | reverse complement strand
CAGGGATGCGGTCGAAACGATCGTTGGGGGGATTCTGGCTGTTTTCTTCGGCAGGATGTTGTTCGGGTTCGATCAACTGCTGGCGAAAGTGGGGGCCGGAATGGCGGTAGCCAGCGTACTCTTCATCCTTTACCGGCTGCATCGCACGCGAACCGCGGTGCGGCCGTCCCGTCCCGAGGACTCGGTCCGCGAGTTCTGCGTCGCCGAGATCGAACGAATCGATCGGCAGATCGGACTGCTCCGTTCCGTTGCGTGGTGGTATCTCGCCCCCTGCCTGATCAGTGCAAACGTCGTCTTCCTGGGCTTTGCAGGTTTCGGTTGGGTATCGGCGGGCTATTTCGTCGTCACGATGATCCTCGGCTGGGGCGTCTACCGGCTCAATCAGCACGCGGTGCGCAAGTCGATGCGCCCCATGCGCGAGGAACTCGACGCACTCCTGGCGGATCTCACGCACGCCGAAAGCTAGCACTTCGGCCAATTACAGCCGCAGGTAGATTTCGTTCTCTTCGAGGTACTTCACGAAGACGTACGTCGCGCCGAAGAAGAACGCGAAGCCGGCCATGCAGTACCAGAGGGGGGCGTCGCGCGGCACGAGCGGGACGATTGCGTGTTCCATCATGCCGTGAATGATGTACGCCGCCAGCGGATTCATTCCGAACGTGCGGAACATGCCGAGGCGGATCCCTCCCACATCGCACACCAGAATGAACAGCGCGTACAGGGCGAAGGCGAAGCCGGTTGCAAACAGCATGAATGTAACGGTCGGCATCCGTTTTCCCATCAGCCAGTAGTTCCACGCACGATGCGAAATGTGCGGCTCGGGGTCGACGCGCGGCTCGTCTTCCGGCGGCGCCATCATGGGCGGTTCCACAATCAACTCGCTCAGCGATCGCGATTTGAGCTTTGACCAGTCGGGAATGACCGGGCTTGCCGCCATCTCGAGATTCGGGAAGCTCCGCAACTGATCGCCAATTACGGCGATGTCCGCTTCGCGGCGCTTGTAGTCGGAATCCGCCTTGATCTTTTCGACCTGCGCTTCGAGTTCCGTGATCTTCGGATTCTTTTCCGCGCTCTTCACCTGCTTCTCCGCCATTTCCGCAAGCTGGAAAGAGCTGCGCTTCTCGTTGGCTGGGTCTTCGCGCAGTTTCTTCACCGCGGCGTCGAAGTCTCCCTTCTTCACTTTGGCAATTTCGCCTTGCAGCTTCCCGATCTGTTCGCGTGCGGGCTTCAGTTCCTCGTTGGCGCGTGCAATCAGGCTGCCGAGCCAGGCTTTGTCTTTGTTCTGCCGCTGAATTGTTTCCTTGTGCGCTTTGAGCTCTTCGGCGTTGTACTCGTACAGCCGTGTCATGCAGGAGAGGGAGTAACCCAGAACCATCAGCCCGACGCCCCAGCAGGCGAGCTTTGTGGCGGCACTCTGGGAGTTCGAGTTATGCCGCATGATGTCGAAGGTGATAGTCCCCCCGAGCATCGCAATTCCCCAGGTCAATGCGCCGAAGAAACCGCCGTCCCAGCTTCGATCGGTTCCCGTTCCCCAGAGTTGCACCATCCAGTTGTCGCGATAGCCGTGCACGAAGCCCCAGTTGAACCAGTGCGCCATGAAGATGTCCCACGCGCACAGACCGAACAGGGCAATCACGCGAATGGACGTCGGGGCCGCAATGACCGGCAAGAGCACAATCTGCGTCATGCCGATGATCGCGAGCGTTTCCCAGACCTGGCTCTTCGCGAGCTTGAGCAGAAAGATCTTCCAGCCGAGCCAGATTTTCCGGCCGTACGGGAGTGCTTCGAAGCTCGCTCGCCGTTCGACTTCCGCGTCGGTGAACTTCGCCCGTTCCCCGGCGGCAATATCGGCGAACTTCTTCTGCACCGCGGCGCGCTGCTCGGCGATCGACTTCTTCTGCTCTTCGAACTCTTTCATCCGCGCCGCTTTTTCTTCCGCGGAAAGTTTTTCCAGCTCGACGGCGGGGGGCGCGGCGGGATCTTTGATCGCTTCCAATTCCGCATGAACTTGGTTCAAGAACTCCGGCGCGGGAGCCGATGCGAACGCGCGGCGCGGCTGGTACTCGTCCGGCATCTCTTCGAATTCGCCGATCTTTCCAAATCCGCCGCCGAGTCCGTACATCGCCAGCGAGACCGCAACAAGCGCCATGCTGCGCCGAATGTACGAGAGACTGGTCTTCACCCAGCCGACCTGTCCCCGCCGCCGGAGAAACGTCAGCCGGTAAGAAAAACCGACCGCGAACATGAAGCTCGGCATGATCGAGTCGGCATAGCTGAAGTACGTCTGGTTATGTTTGAGGACCGCATGTATGGCCGCAAAGTTGCCGAGAAAATTCACCAGGAACATTCCGGCGACGGTGTACCCCCGGAACTGATCCATCGAAACCACGCGGCCGCCGGACGTATCGCTCATCATTGGGGTACCTGCATTGCCGCTCGCGGCTTAGCGGAGAGTCGAGAGGTTCTTCAATTGTGGAATCCCGACGACAGGTCGTCGGCCTGGGGTTTCCAAATCGACCATTTCCAGTTCGGTCTTAGACCACACAATATCGCGACTGATCCTCTTCGGCCAACGATGCAGAGAAATTCGCACGGGCCCCCCCTTCATGCTTCGGTCGTCAATGGGCATCCGTTTTCACACGGTGACAGGCTCCGGGGAAAAGCGCGAACGCATCAAAACCTGTTTTCATGTCAGTCGGAATGTGGTAGTCTTGAACGGACGAAGTTCGGGAACCCGCGCTATCGGAATTCCCGCCGCACACCCGCCGAATTTCGCGAGCACGAATCGATGACCTTCCTCCCCACGGGAATCTCCCACGCGTCGCATGCCTTCGCCGGTCTCAACGCCCGCGATCGCGAAGGGCTCGTCTTCAACACGCGTCGCGGAATGCTGAAGGCGGGGCTCGCCGGAATGGCCGGCATCACGCTCCCCGCACTGCTTCGGTCGCGCAGCGAAGTCGTTGCCGGCTCACCATCGAAAGAGCCCCGCAGCGTCATCCTGTTGTGGATGGCGGGGGGACCGAGCCACATCGACATGTGGGATCCCAAGCCCGATCGTCCCTACGAGAACCGCGGGCCGTTCGGCGTCATCCACTCGAAGCTCCCCGGCGTCTTCCTTTGCGAGCATCTGCCGAAGCAGGCAGCCATGCTCGACAAGTTCACCCTCATCCGCTCGGTCGATGCGCGCTACAGCAATCACGAGCCGAACAAGGTGATGCAGACGGCCAACAACGACGCCGAGCCGCGCTTGAGCCGCAACGGCGACATGTACCCGTCGTTCGGGTCGATCATCGCGAAGATGCGCGGGCCGAATCATCCTTCCATGCCGCCGTATGTCGCGTTCATGAAGTCGCAGTCGCACGTCGGCTTCGCGGGCTATCTCGGCAAACAGTACGACCCGTTCATCGCACAGACCGCCTGCAAGCTGCCGATCTACACCGACGTCGGAGTCGATACCGGCCGCACCACCGGCGCGAATCTCTTCCAGCTCCCGCGTGGGCTCGATCAGAGCCGAATTCACAACCGCCGCTCACTCCTGCAGGAGTTCGACCGGCTTCGCAGCGACGTCGATCACAGCGGCTCGATGGAAGCGCTCGACTCCTACGGCCAGCAGGCGGTCGAACTCGTTCTCGGTCGCCGCGCGCAGGAAGCGTTCGACATCGAGCGCGAATCGGCCGAGAGCCGCGAGCGCTACGGCAAACACCTCTGGGCTCAGCAGGCGCTCCTCGCACGTCGGCTCGTGGAAGCAGGGGTCGGCTTCGTCACGCTCGACCTCAGCTATCATGCGTCATCGGGAACGTGGGATACGCACGGCGACAACATCCCTCCGTACGGCGGCATCAAGAGCGGGCTGCAGCCGCTCCTTCCAATCTTCGATCATCTGATCACAACCCTGGTGGCCGACCTCGAAGAACGGGGCCTGCTCGAGAGCACGCTCGTCATCGCGATGGGAGAATTCGGCCGCACGCCGAACATCGGCACACAGGGAAGCATCGACGGCCGCAACCATTGGCCGGCGGTGATGTCGATGGTGATGGCGGGCGGAAAATATCGTCACGGCCAGGTCATCGGCGCAACCGAACCGGACGGCGGCCAGATCGCCGCCCGCCCCGTCACCCCCGGCGATCTTGCAGCAACGATCTACCACCACATGCAAGTCCCGCTCGACGCGACCTATCTCGACCCGCGCGGCCGCCCCCGCTACATCATCGAAAACGGCGCACCGATCGCCGAGATGATCTAGTAGCGTAGTAGGGTGCGTCGCGACGCACCCTACGGGACTGACCTACGGGGCCTTCCATTTGTCCGAATCGATCCAGATGCCGTCCCAACCGCGTCGGAGTTGCTCCAAAAGATTCTGGTCAGAGTGGTAGCCTTCCCACCAGCCGATATCGACGCGAACGATGTAGAGCGCATTGTACTCCTCGACGATCTCGAATAGTTTACGTCTCGGACACAGTCCATTTATTCCCATCTGACGATCAAGTTCAGCGGGGAGATGCTTATCAGCATCAAAGCCCAGATAGTAGCTCCATTCATCCATCACCAAGCACTCAGCGTAACGTGGTAGAAAACCGCGACGGAATATTGGTGTCTTTCTCTCTTCCGAGTAGGCGTCGTCGAGGTACGACAGAACGTCCGAGTTCGTCGGATCGTCCTCATCCCAGTAGGGATACTGAAGCGGACCGGACTGCAGGCACACCGCCCAAGCTAACTGCTCGCACATCTCTGCGATCGGTGCGAGTGCCGCTGCGAGCGTGTCGGCTGGCAGCTCTGAACGAATTCCTCGCATGGCGGGTCATCCCATGTCTTACGAGATGTCTGACGACCGCATTCTACAACTACCATTGTAACCGGATCAATTTCGATATGGAGTAACGTAGGGTGCGTCGTGACGCACCCTACGTTACTACGT
>JBFWWA010000427.1:0-4927 GCA_050246455.1 Planctomycetaceae bacterium | reverse complement strand
GCGGCGGCGATCGTCGCGTGCTCCATTTCCTGCTTTTCTTCCGATCGAAACCGCCCTAGGACCCAGTCGGTTGAACTCATTTTTCCCGGTGGTCGGCCGATACCGATCCGCAAGCGGGCAAAATCTTCGGTTCCCAGGTGCCTGAGAACATCGCTCAGACCATTTTGTCCACCTGCCGAACCCCCCGGACGTAGCCGCAGCTTTCCGACGTCCAGATTCATGTCGTCCGAGACGACGATCAGGTCCGCAAGCGGTGTCTGGTAAAAATCGATCAGCTGCCGAACGCTGCGTCCGCTCAGATTCATGTACGTCTGAGGGCAGACGAGGAGGCACTTCTCGTTCGAGATCGTCGCTTCCGCGATCTCCGCTTCGAACCGCAGCTTCGGCTTCGACGCGCCATGCCGTCTGCAAAGTTCCGCGATGACCGCGAAGCCGACGTTATGCCGCGTCGAATCGTACTCCCGACCGGGGTTTCCCAGTCCGACAATCACTTTCACGGCTCATGGCCTTTTTACACCGCAACCGGCGTCGGCACCGCGGCGGCAATGGGCACCCGGAATCGAGGCGATGCGCCGAGCCCGCAGGTCGACCGAGGTGTCGAGCCGTTACTTCGCGTCGTCTTCCGATTCCTCGGCCGCCTTGCGACCAATGACTTCCGGCTCCGCAGGGCCCGCTTCGCCCGTCGTCAGGTCTTCATCGCTGACTTCAACCTTCACGACGTGCAGCACGAGAGCATCGGGCTTTTCAAGAACCTTGACGTTCGGCGGGAGTTCAAGATCGGAAATGTGAATTCCCTGATCGATCTGCAGATCGCCGACGCGAACGACGATCGAATCGGGAATCTCGATGGCGAGGCACTCGAGCTCGATGTGCCGCATGTTGATTTCGAGAAGTCCGCCCGAAAGAACGCCCGCCGGAGTTCCCTTCACCTCAATATTGACTTCAACGACGACCCGCTCGTCCGGATTGATGCGAAGGAGGTCGAAGTGATGCATGTACATGCCGAAGGTGTCCCACTGCACTTCGCGGAACATGGCCTTTTCGGTTGTGCCGTCGAGTTCGAGATCGACGATGCGCGTGGCGGCTTTCACGATCGGCGCGAGAGCATCGCGCGGAACGGAAATTGCGACCGGCTCCGTCTCGTGCCCGTAGAGAACGCCGGGAATCACGCCACCGAGTCGCAGCCGACGGCACTGCTTGGAACCGTTTTCGGTCCGCTTGGTCGCAACGAGTTTCGCCTGAATGGTCATGACTGCGAGCCTCTCTCAATCAATAGGGCGTCCGCGGTGGTCGCGGCCTGGTGACAATCGCAATGCCTGGCAGAGCGTCGCGGCGGAACGGATTTCCAGGTCGCGAGACCGTCTGCTCCCCGGGTTTGGGCGCAACCCTCATGGATGCGGCCACTTGCGGGGTATGTCGCGCGGAACTTGCCGCGGAACACAAAGGAGTCACGAAGATAGCTGGCGTGCCGGAAAAATACAACCAAACCCTGCCAACGGTTCGGGTTGGGGCGGAAGATTCGCTCCCGTCCCCTCCAACCTCGTGGAAATGCGCTTTGTGAGCGGTATACTTGGAGACGTAATTCAATGGCTTGCCGAGAGTTATTGAGAGACACCGTCCGAACCCGGCGGCCGACGGAGTGGGAGTTGACATGATTGCACGCCGTCACATCCCCCTGATCCTGGCGGGGATACTCTTTTCGCTCGTTTCCGGACCGAGCTCGCAGGGCGAGGAATCGGGTCGGAAGCCGGTGGAAGCGGTCCGTCCGGCGGCAACCTCGGCCCCGCCTGTCGAAGCGGAGAAGCCGGCGCCGGTTGAACCGAAGGTCAAACCGCGCCGCCAGCGGGTCGGAAACCCGTTCGAGAATCTGCTCAATAATCTCTTCGGTCCGGCAAAACCGAATCAGGCGAAGAAGGCCGCAGGCCCCGACGATGCCAAAGGTGCCAACAGCGGCGACCAGACCGACAAGCGAGCCCCGCACGATCCGGAACAGTTCGCGCTGCTGCAGAAGGCAGCCGAGAAAATGCGCGACAAGAACTGGAACGAGGCGCTCGAGATCCTCGAGTTTGTCCTCGAACGGGGGGGGAATGCGACGATACGGCTGGCGAACGGACGACGCGTTCCGCTCAGCGAGGAAGCGAATCGATTGCTGGGTGCTCTCCCTCCGGAAGTTCGCGAAAGCTACCGACTGACGCACGGGCCGGCCGCGGCTCAATTGCTGGCCGAAGCGGCCGGCGGCGGAGATCCGCTCACGTACGCGGTGGTTGCCACGCGCTACTTTCATACGGCCGCCGGACTGGAAGCGGCGAATCATCTCGGCACGCTCCATTTTGACCGCGGCGAGTTCGGGATGGCGTCGCGCTGGTTCAACATGCTCATTGAAGCCGATGCCGCGGTTTCACAAGAACCGATATGGCGACTGAAAGCAGCGTTCGCGCTGAAACAATCGGGGCATCCGCAAAGCGATCGGTTGCTGAGCGAGCTTTCCGTCGACACGAATCGCCGCGAATACGAAATCGGCGGCAAGCGTCTCGACCCGCGCGAGTGGCTTGCGAAGCTGCAGCCAATTGCCGGAAGCGGCCCCCCGGTGCTCGACGAGTGGCCGATTCTCGGCGGCGGGCCTTCCCGTTCCGCAATCGCAAACGGGAGCGATCCGCTGCTGTTGAGCCGTTGGACGCGCCTGATTTCCGACAGCCACCCGCTGATTCAGCAGATCGCAACGCTGACTCAGGATCTCTCGGACCAGCAGCGCGCGACCATTCCCGCACTGTTCCCGCTGATGGTCAACAATCGAATTCTGTTCCGCACGCTTCGCGGCGTGCAGGTGCTCGATGCCTCGACCGGCGAGCCGTTGTGGGAGACGCGCGAAGGGGTCTCCGCCGAACGAATGCTCATCGGCGGCGCCGATGAGGACGACGGTGAGCGGGTCGTCGTTGGACGGCGCGCGTTCAACAACTTCAACTTCAATCAGCAGTCGTCGGAGTATTTCGGCGGCGCCGGCGACTCGCATCCGATTGTCGGGCTCCTGTACCGCAATGGAGCGTTCGGCGTTCTGGCGAGCGACGGCAGGCAGCTGTTCGTCATCGAAGACCACGCGATGCTCTCGCGGCTCGGGTACTACGGTGCCGAATTCGATCCGGAGGGAGACGATCCGTTTCATCAGAACTGGTCAACGAACCGGCTCGTTTCGTACGACTTGAATACCGGCCGGCCTCTCTGGACGGTCGGCGGCATCGCGATGAACGAGCCGTTCGACCTGCCGCTGGCCGGGACGTATTTTCTCGGTGCGCCGATCGTTGACGGCGGCGAACTGTTGATCGTCGGGGAGAATGAAGGGCGGATTCATCTGTTCGCGCTCGATCCTGCGACAGGAACCGAGAAATGGTCGCAGCTGATCGCATACGCGGATACGAAGATTGATCGCGACATTGCCCGGCGCTGGTGGACTTCGCAGATCGCCTGCTCGAACGGCGTGATCGTTTGTCCGACGACTGTCGGCTGGCTGGTCGGAATCGACCGGCTGAATCATTCGGTTCTCTGGACGCAGCGTTACACCCGGCCGTCCGATTCGCGGACCGTTCGCGAGGGGCGCGACGAGGGGGAATCGATGATTGCCTTCTCGGAGCTCAACTCCCAGTGGTGCCCGTCGGCCCCGATGATTGCCGGCAATCGAATCATCTACACGCCTCCCGAAGAAGGGACGCTCATGTGCGTCGACCTCTTTGACGGCAAGATCGTCTGGCAGCAGCCGAAGGGAGAAGACGGACTGTATGCCGCCGGAGTTTTCGACGATCGCGTGATTGTGGTCGGAAAGAACTCGGTCGTCGCTCGGAAGATGCGCGATGGATCGTCCCTCTGGACGATTCGTCTGACAATGACCGATGGCCGTCCTTCCGGAGTCGGAGTTGCCACGCAGGGATCGTATTACCTTCCGCTCAGTTCGGGCCAGCTGTGGTCGATCGACCCGGCAACGGGAAGAGTCACCGCGAAATCGAGACTTCCCGAAGACGAAGCGCCACTGGGCAACCTTGCGCTTTACCGCGGGAAACTGATTTCCCTCACCGCGCAGGGGCTCACGAGCTATGAACAGCGCGTGTCGGCCGAAGCGGAGATTCGCCGTCGGAAAGAAGCGAATCCGCACGATCCGCAGGCGTTGATTCAGGAAGCGGAGATTCTGCGGCTCGACGGGAAGTTTGCGGACGCCCTCAATTCACTGCGCGCGGTCCACACCGCCGACATTCCGGCCGGACTCTTCCGCCGCTACCGCGCCGCCATGCTCGAATCTCTGGCCGGCGTCATTCGGGGCGATCATCAGGGGGGACAGCGCGAAGTCGATGAACTCGCGAAGTTCGCGAGCTCGTCGGAAGAGAAATGGACTTACCGGACGCTGCTGGTCGATCGATACGCCGCCCGCCGGGAGTTCGCCGGGGCGTTCGAGCTGTTGCTCGATTCCGCGTCGAAGCTGGAGGACGTGCCGACGGTTACCGGAACCGATCCCGATACCGAACTGGATCCGGCCGTCTGGACGGCGAGCCGTCTCGCGGAGTTCTGGGAGAAACTCGACGCGGAATCCCGCAAGCGGTTTGATGATCGGATTGTCCGGGAGGTGAAGTCGTCGCTCGACGGCGACCACGAAACGCGCCGGCGGATCAGCCGAATGTACGCTTTCCATCCTGCGACGCAGCAGGTTGAAGACCGGCTCATTGAAGACTATGCGAAGAACGGCGACGTCGCGCTCGCCGAGAACATGCTGCTGAAACGTGTGCGGCGCGGGAATTCAGCATCCGGAGCCATCGCTCTTGAACGCCTCGCGCGAATGCTTCTGACCGCGGGTTATCGGAGCGATGCCGCGCAGATCTACGGCGATCTCGAGAAACGATTTCCCGAAGAGCGCATCGGCGACAAACCGTCGCGCGAAATCGTCGCC
>JBFWWA010000426.1:0-4957 GCA_050246455.1 Planctomycetaceae bacterium | reverse complement strand
CTTGTCGAGTTGCAGAAACAGAATCAGGATGTCGCGCCACTCAGCATTGATAAGCTCGATGATCCCACCGTCACCCCCGAGAAACTTCGCGAGCAGGCCAAGGTCGTGACTCCGGCCCGCCCCGCCAGACCTGCGGGAAAGAAATGAGGTTCAAGATTGTATGGAGCGGATCCTGCCTCGGTGCTTCGCGCTCGTCGCCGCGCTTCTTCTAACCGGTTCCTATAGCGCGCTGCACGCCGCCGAGAAGCCGAACATCATCCTCGTGATGCCGGACGACGTCGGCTACGGCGACTTCTCCTGCAACGGCAACCCGATCATCCGCACGCCGCACATCGACGCGTTCGCGAAAACCAGCGTGCGCTTCACCGATTTTCACGTCAGCCCCACCTGCGCGCCGACGCGCTGCGCGCTCATGACGGGCCGGCATGAATTCAAATCGGGGGTGACCCACACCATTTACGAACGGGAGCGCATGAGCCGGAAAGCGGCAACGTTGCCCCAGATGCTCAAGCGCGCCGGATACGTCACTGGTATTTTCGGAAAGTGGCATCTGGGTGACGAACCGGAGTATCAGCCGAACAAAAGGGGGTTCGACGAAGTCTTCATCCACGGCGCCGGCGGCATCGGGCAGACGTACATGGGAAGCTGCGGCGACGCACCCGGCAACACCTACTTCAGCCCCGCCATTCTGCACAACGGAACATTCGAGAAAACCAACGGCTACTGCACCGACGTCTTCTTCAACCAGGCAATCGACTGGATCGACAAGCAGCGCAGTTCCGGCAAGCCCTTTTTCGCGTACATCACGCCGAACGCAGCGCATGGACCGTTGCAGGTCCCCAACTCCTATTTCGCGCGTCACCAGGGAAAGATCGGAGACGATCTCGCGAAGTTCTACGGGATGATCGAAAACATCGACGACAACTTCGGCCGCCTGATGCAACAGCTCGATAAATGGCAGCTCGCCGAGAATACACTCGTCATTTTCATGACCGATAACGGCGGAACCCTCGGCGTCAAAACGGAGAACGGCGGCCGTCGCGGCGGCAAGAATACCCCGTATCAGGGAGGCACGCGCGTCCCCGCGTTCTGGCGACTGCCGGCCGGTTTCGAGACGAACGTCGCGACTGATTCCTTGACCGCACACGTCGACATTTTCCCGACGCTCGCGGTTGCCGCCGGAGAAGGCTTATCGGCCGGCGAACAAGAGCAGATCGACGGACGTACCCTGCTCCGACGCACGGGACAAGACCCCGAAGCCGTTGTGAAACTCCAGAACGCCGACGGCCCCCTCGGCCGGTACTTCGTGACGCACTGCGGCCGCTGGCCGCGCGGCGCCGCCGAACAGGCGAAGTACACGAACTGCTCAATCCGGAACAATCACTATTCGCTCGTCAACAATGTCGAGCTCTACGATCTGAAGAACGACCCGGGAGAGATGCGGAATCTCATCGATTCCCAACCGCAGATTGCGGACGTTCTTCGCGCCGAGTACGACAGGTGGTGGGCCGACGTGCTGCCGCGCCTCGAGAACGAGAACGCGACCGGTCCCGACATCAACCCGTTCAAAGCGCTCTACTGGAAGCAGTTCGGCGGCGGCCCGAGCGCGGAACTTCTCAACAAAATGAAGTTCGACCCGTCGAAGCAGAGATGAGTGCGACGCCGCCTTCGCTGGAACTGCGATGCGCCGGGTGGCCCAGCTTGGCGCTTCGCCTAGCTGGGCTGCGCAGCGGCAAGAGGTTGCAAGATCGGCGTCGAATGGTACGTCTTTCCGCGATCATGCAATCCGATCTTCCCCGAGTTGCCTCTTCACCGCGTGTTGAAGGCGCGGCAGAATGCTTGCATGAACCGACGGCGAACTTTCGATCAGGAACTCTTCGCGCACTTCGTCACGTTCTCGTGCTTCCGTCGCCGACGCCTGCTCGACCACGACCACCCGAAGCGAGTCGTCCTCGGCGTGCTGAATCAGCAACTCGCCCGGCTCAACGCAACCTGCGCCGGCTTCGTCATCATGCCCGACCACGTGCATGCGGTCGTCTGGTTTCCTGAAACAGGCAAGCTCAGCATCTTCGTGCAGGAATGGAAGCGACTTTGCAGCCGCACCATTCGGGACTGGTACCGGAAGCACTCCGCTGCATATGCATTCGGCCAGGAGACGGGCGAGCGCTTCTGGCAACACCGGTACTATTCGTTCGAGATTCATCGCCAGGAGAAACTGCGCGAGAAGATCGAGTATATGCACAGGAATCCGGTGCGCGCCGGGCTGGTGCAACGCACGACCGATTGGTTGTGGAGTTCCGCACGGCATTACGAGCTGGGTCGATCGGTCGGTGTGCCGATCGGCTGGATCTGGTGAGCCGTGAAGAGACCACTCCGGAAAGGTGCGTTCGACATTTGAAAATCACACCTGCAACCTCTTGTCGCCTTGCGACCCAGCTAGGCGAAACGCCAAGCTGGGCCACCCCGCGAATGAGGTTCAGTGGTGTAGAAGTGTGGGTCGGGGTGAGTATTGATACGTGCGATTGGGAGCGATGCTGTGTATTCTTTGCGAAGTTCAAATTGCACAGGGGCAAGCTGCATTGGCACAAATGCGAGGGACCGGTAAACGGGGGGGTCTTCATGTCTCAAGAACAATTTAGCGACGAAGCAAAGCAGAAATGCGTCAAGGACGCGAAGGACGCTTTATGAACGTGTTCCGATGTTGCGGCCATTTGATCTCCATTCCGCTGCTTCTATTTGGGGTGTCGTGTGCTGACCCCAATAATTCTGCTGCACCTAAAGCCAGCGTAGTTGTCGACAAATATCGACAGGAAAAGGTCGGTTTGCAGCAACTTATTTGGCTCGATGTGTCAGCAAAAGCTTCCGGTTACTCTGACGTTCTGGAACGCATCGAGAAAGCAAAACGTCGCGTCGCTGCCGATGAAAGTGGTGCTAGCTTTAGCATCGCGGCAATCGGCTTCCCGAGTGCTGATAACTCGTTGTCTATAAGTGTCTATCTTTACTGCGCCAGCGACGATGTTGCTTCAATTCGCTTTCTAGACGGTAATCGGGTGTCATTAGCCGAAGGCGTACTGCCAACGCAAGCGTTGCCCGAGCATGGAGCAAAAGTTCCGTGTCAAGCGGTCATTGTTAAGGTAATATCAACTTCCGGTGTGCCAAAAAGCGGATTCGTGAATGTAAACGAAGTTGAAGTTAAAGGCTCAGCCGACCAGATTGCGTTCGTTGATATTCGACTAATAAATGGTGAAAGCGGGGGCGTAGTCGATGTTATCCCACAGGCGAAATTTCTGTTGAAATAGAAACTTTCTTCCCGTACAAAAATAATGTCGAGCGAAAAGCCTCGCGGCAAATCGAGTTCGGCGCCGAAGAGTTGGGAAGAATTGTCCGAGTAGAAATGGCCGTGACGAGATGTTGCGAGGCACAGAAAAATCGGCTAACGCGCGAAATTCACCGCAGAAGCGCACGGTAAGCGCAGCTGCAGTGCCGATCAATCGTCGCAAACGATTCGTTGTGATTCGCCGCGCGGCGGACGTAGTGCTTGAGGAGTCCACCGAGGCATTTGTGGCATGTGATCGTGAGGTGCGGGTGGAGGGAGAGGGGATGCAGGTGATGGGGGAGTTCCAGTCAGCGGGCGGTTGTCGAGCGACTGATGCGGCCGTTCGGCGTGGTAGTGAGCGACGAATTCCTTGACCAAGTGCTCCAGATGCCGTTCGCCGAGGATCACGAAGTAGTCGAGGCATTCGACCGGTAGCATCCGAATGAATCGCTCGACGTAGGCGTTCAGATTCGGAGACATTGGCGTTGATTTCTTCACTCGGACGTGCAGTCCGAGTGTATGATGCGTCGCGACACCCGCAAACAAGGTTTGTCGCTCACTTTTGGCGATATGTCCCGCAGGGGGGAAACGGCAGAACTCGCTGTTCCAGAACGCATTCCAGCGAGAAAGCGAGTTGAGCGGTCAATGCTTCGGAAGAACTATGATTCCGCTGCTCTAACCAATTGAGCTACTCCGCCAAGCTGTGAGCGGGATGTTCGATGCCCTGCGAGCCGCGTTCACGTCGGAGAGCCGTCGCGACGGCGTCTTCCTCGAGCGAGATCTAGAGTTGCCTGTGCTTGTGTCATTTTGCAGGTGGCCCGCTATTGAAAATCTGATCCAGGTGGTATGAAGGTCTCATCGGCCCTGGAGGGCAAGGAGACCTTGTCGATGACACGGCGACGGAAGCGTCACAATGCCGAGCAGATCGTGCGGAAGCTGCGGGATGCAGACGCGATGCTGAATGCGGGGAAGGACCTGGCGGCGGTCCTGCAGATGCTCGAAGTGAGCGAGTCGACGTATCTGCGTTGGCGGAATCAGTACGGCGGGATGAAGGCCGAGGAGGCCAAGCGTCTGAAGTGCCTGGAAGACGAGAACAAGCGCAGGGTGGCCCACCTTGCTTCAAGGTGGGTCAGCCATGCTGACAAGAGGTTGCGAAAGTGCGTTCACAATACAAAACGACCTGTGTGCCGAGATCATCTCCACTGCGACCTCTTGCTGCTCCGCAGCCCAGCGCTCGGAACGATGAAGTCCGCGAGTTTGCGGATCATGCCCGCGAGGCGGCGAATTGATGGAATGACCGGAACGAACAGGCCCCTGCCGAGCTCAAAGGTCTCGGCAGGGGCATTCGGTTCTTCGAATGCGATGCGAAACAGCGACTGCTACGCCACGCTGTTCGTTCCGACGATCTCCGGATCGGTCTCGGGGACGGCCGGGCTTTCCGGATCGAACCATTCGGGCTTGAAGACGATTCGCTTCTTGTGCTGCATCGCCAGGTTCGCGGTGAGGGCCATGATGGCATCTCCCATGGCGACCTTGCCCGGGCAGCGGAGTCCCCCTTCCTGCGGTTCCTTGAAGTTGGTCGTCCGAATGCTGTGGCAGAAGTGCTCCATCTCTTCGGTGTACCCACGGCTTACGTCGCCG
>JBFWWA010000425.1:0-4961 GCA_050246455.1 Planctomycetaceae bacterium | reverse complement strand
CCTGTCGACGAAGGGGCTGCACATGCCGTATCTCGTCCGCGACGTCGAGCAGATCGCCGACGAGTTCGAGCGCGACGGCCAGCCCTACGGCGTCTTCGTCGACAACAACCTCGGCTCGCGCCCGGAATACCTCCGCAGCTTGTGCGGAGCGCTGCGGCCGCTCAGGAAGATCTGGAGCGCTGCGGTCAGCATCGACGTCGCGGACGATCCGTCGCTGATTCGAGAGATGGCGCTCGCCGGCTGCACCGGAGTCTTCATCGGATTCGAGTCGCTGCAGAACGACAACATCACGGATGCCAAAAAGAAAAGTCCGCGTACCGAAGACTACGCGCGCCGCGTCGAGCTGTTTCATCGCAACGGAATCCAGGTGAACGGCAGCTTCGTCCTCGGGTTCGATCATGACCGCGAAGACGTCTTCGAAACGACCATGCGCTGGATCGAGGAAAACCGGCTCGAATGCGCGACGTTTCACATTCTCACGCCGTATCCGGGGACGCCTCTGTTTGAGCAGATGGAGGCGGAAGGGAGAATCCTTCACAAAGACTGGAGCAAGTACGACACCGCGCATGTCGTCTTCCGGCCGAAGCATCTCTCGATCGAGCAGCTCACCGCGGGCTATGAATGGTGTTACCGCAGGCTTTGCTCACACCGATCCATCTGGCGGCGCAGGCCGCTCGACCGGCGGGCAATTCCCGCATACCTCGCGATGTCGTACTTGTACAAACGGTCCAACCTGATCTGGCATCTGTTGATCAAGTACCGGTTGACGTCGCGCGTCTGGTATCCGCTCGTCGAACTCTCGCGAAGACGCCACCTCCGCTTCCGCGAACGTCTGGAAAACGACAACATCGTCCAGCCCATTCGCAGCAGTGCCGTCGTTTCCCCCGGTGTGTAGCTCGAACATCGTCACCTTCTGTGACCAGGCTTCCGTAGCATCCGTATTCGGAGCACAGACATTCCTGTCTGTGCGGACGGCGCGTCGACTCACGAAATGCACAGACAGGAATGTCTGTGCTCCAGGAAGATATGGCGCGCTTCGCGAATGCGCCCGACAGACGCTCAACGTCAAAGCCGACCCGGCAGGATACGTCACCAGATTGTCATCGAGGCGCGGAACAGCTCGCTGAGCTCCTCGGCACCGGCGGGGCGGGGCGAGAGCTTCGTCACACGATGCTGCGGCAACGTTCCCTCCACAAGAGCGGGGATGTCCGCTTCCGTGTAGCCGACGGCCGCGAGGCCGTTCGGCATGCCGAGCGTCTTCATGAAATGCACCACCTGTTCCGCCAGAATCTCACCGGCGTTGTCATGCCACGTGAGCAGGCATTTCGCACCGAGGGCCTGTGCCGCGCGCAGATGCCGCTCCGGATCCGTCCGCGCAGTAAACCGGACGACCGCCGGAGTGTGCAGAATCACCGACATCCCGTGTGGAACGAGCGGATGATCGACGCTGTAACCGGGAGCTTTGTACTTCCGCACCATCCCCGCCACCGGATACGACATGCCGTGCGGCAGATGAACCCCGGCGTTACCGAATCCGACGCCCGCCATTGCCGCCGCGAGCAGCATGCTGGCCCGCGCTTCGTCATCGCTTGCATCCGCACAGGCGCGCGGCAGGAATTCCGCGACGAGCTCGAGCGCGCGAATGGCCCAGATGTCGGAAAGGGGGTTCGAACCCTGATACGCCGGCCGTTCCAGCGGACGAGCCGGGCGCGGCCGCATTGTGTACGGAATGGCGGTGTACGATTCGAGCGCGTGGCTCAAGACGTCGAGCCCGCTCGCCGCCGCCACCGCTGCCGGCAGTGTGCGCGTGTTGTCGGGGTCGACAATACCGAGCGTTGGCTTCAAGTAGCGATGCGCGATGCCGGTCTTCGCGTGCTTCTCGACGAGATCGAAAATCGCGACGCCGGTCGTTTCGCTTCCGGTCCCGGCGGTCGTCGGAATGGCGATGAGAGGCTTGAGCGGCGCGGGGATCGGCAGCCCTTTGCCGATCGGCGCATTCACATAATCCAGGAAATCGGCGGGATGCGTCGAGTAAAGATTCGCAGCTTTGGCGGTGTCGATTGTGCTGCCGCCGCCGACCGCAACAAACGCGTCATACTTTCCCGACTTCGCAGCTTCGATTGCGCGCCGGAAACTCGCATCAGTCGGCTCGACGGAGACCTCGTCAAAAACATCGTAGCCGATGTTCGCCGTCCGCAGCGATTCGACGACCGCTTCACCCACCGGCAGATTCCGGAGTGCCGGGTCGATGACGACAAGCGTCCGCTTCGCGCCGAGATCGACCAGGTCGTAACCAACCTCGCGCGTCGTTCCCGGCCCGAACCGGATGTTCGAAGCCGACATCTGAAAAGCGGTATCGCGTTCCATCAGAGCCGCACGTCCGCCGTCTTGATGAGCTCGGCATCGTCGTTCGATTTGAGCGCCGCGAATCGATCGCGGTTCCGCCGCGCTGCGGTGCTCAGGTAGAGCAGGCCCGCCTGCAGATCCCGCTCGCGCTTGTTGACGTCGACGTTCGCGTTGGAAAGCAGGCCGGTAAGGCGCGCATAAACGCAGCTCATGTGGAACAGCTCGGTGGCGATGTCGCCGAGCCGAGCCTGCACCAGCTGCCGTTCGAGGATCGCTTCGCGGTAGGTCATGAGTGCGCCGCGGCAGGCCCGGCTGAACTGCCCGATCTGCCTGCTGATCTGACCCGCTGCCGGGTTGAGCACGCCGTGCCGCACCGGAACTGTGGGCGATGACCGCCACAGCTTCATCGCGGTCCACGGCTTCTTGAGAATGCTCTCCATTTCTTTTCCGACGTTTCTGAGACCGATCATCGCGTTGAAGCAGCGGAGCACGTCATTCGCCCCTTCGCCGATCTGGTTGAGGCGCGCATCGCGCATCATCCGCTCGAGCGGCTCGTCGCAGAAGAAACCCTTGCCGCCGTAAATCTGCAGCGTGTCGTTGACGATCCGCCACAGCATGTCGCTCGCGAAGACTTTGATCATCGACGTTTCGAGCATGTAATCGTGTGAGCCGCTGTCGATGAGCGCCGCCGTGTGGTAGGTGGCGCTTTCCATCGCAAAGGTGTCGGCGGCCGCCTGCGCGATCTTTTCCTTGACGAGCTCGAACTCGCCGAGCAGCCGGCCGAACTGCCGCCGTTCGTTCGCGTACGAAACCATCTTTTCGACGCAGAACTTCGCCGCTCCGGTGCAGCTTGCTCCGAACGTGGTCCGTCCGAAGTCGAGCACCGTGAGCGCAAGCCGGAGCCCGCGGCCGACTTCGCCGAGGATGTTCTCCTTCGGAACGTACATGTCGTTGAATGCGAGCCGCGCCGTCGCGGTCCCCCGGATGCCGACCTTCTCCATCCGCTTTTCAACGATCTCGAAACCCGGCATGTCCGGGGTGACGAGAAACGCCGTCACCTTGCCGTCGGGGTCTTTCGGATCGGGAGTGCGCGCCATCACGGTCAGAACACTCGCAATTCCACCGTTGGTGATGTATCGCTTCGTTCCGTTGAGCGTGTAGCCGCGACCATCGGCGGTCGGCACGGCGCGGGTCCGCACGTTTGCCGCGTCGGAGCCGGCCTCCGGTTCCGTCAGCGCGAATGCGGCAAGCTGCTCGCCGGTGCAGAGGGGGCGCATCCACCGCTCGCGCTGTTCCGGCGTTCCGAAGAGCTCGAGCGCCCTGAGTCCAATCGAATGATGCGCGTTGACGAAGACCGCCGTCGATCCGCAGTGCCCGCCGATCACTTCCATCACGCGGCAGTACTGCTGCTGCGAGAATCCCCGTCCGCCGTGTTTGGGGGAGACGCACATCCCGAGCACGCCGATCTTGCCAAGCCCGAGCACCACCGAATCCGGAATGAGCGCCTCGCGGTCGATGCGCGCGGAATCGATATGCTCGTTCGCGAAGCGGCGAACTTCGCTCACCGCCTCGGCGCATTCCGCTTCGTCGTCGGGGCGAAGCGCCGGGTACGGAAAGATCGCATCGTCCCGGAACTTCCCGAAGAAGAGGTCCTTCGCGAATCCCTCTTTCTGCGGACCCTCGAAGAACAGCTCCTCAGCCTGCTCGATCTGTTTGCGCTGCAGCTCGGCAAGTGTCGTCGTCATCGGATTCTCCTCAGTGAATCAGCCGGCCCCCAACGGGCAGTCGGAGGCGGATTCAAAACCTCAGTCGGGTGGCCGGGGTGGAGCGAAGCGACTCCCCGGAACGTTCAATCAACTCGGGGCTCACCTCGTTTGAGCCCGGCACGCAAAACACGGTTCAGTTTGGAAGAAGCCTCCCGCTCCCTCTGGTTGTAGCAACCGGCGCGGCATTCTACCATATCGCGAAACGCCGCACCCCCCTTTGGGCAGGAGTCGCGATGCGATACGCCGCCGTCGTTGTGCTCACCGTTGCTCTGGCCATGCTCGGCTACGCGGCCGGAAGAAGCGACGGCACCTGCGAACTGACCCTCAAGCTCGTCGATTCGAGCACCGGCCGCGAGCTCCCCGGGCTGCTCCGCATTCGAGATTCCGACGGCGCGATCATCAAACCGGCAGAGCTCCTGCCGCGCGGCCTCGGACTCCGCGATCAACTCGCCTCCTACGGCGGCAGCATTCACGACTGGATCGTCCTGCCGAAATCAACCACCGTCAAGCTGCCGCGAAAGCCGCTCATCATCGACGCCGTCGCCGGGCTCGAAACCGAAATGACGACGGCTCGGCTCGATCTGACGAATCTCCCCACGGCATCCGAAACTCTGTCGCTTCTCCGATTCACTGATTCCGCAAGCCGCGGCCAACGTTCCGCCAACACGCATCTGCATCTGATGAAACTCCGCCGCGAAGATGCAGACCGCTATCTCGTCGAAGTTCCGCAGGCGGACGGTCTCGACATGCTCTTCGTCTCGTACCTGGAACGGGCCGGCGCCGATCAGGTTTACATCACGAATTCTTACACGAGCGACGTTCTCACGCGGCGCGAGAAGCAGTCGGGCG
>JBFWWA010000424.1:0-4965 GCA_050246455.1 Planctomycetaceae bacterium | reverse complement strand
GAATGCTTCGGAGACCCGCAGCGAACGTCAGTCCGATTTTGGAATGGACCTGGATCTGGCTGATGCCGTTGGAATGATATTCGACCGGGTCTTCGACGGTAATGATCTTCGTCGTCGGCCCTTTGATGGCATTGAGGGCGCCATAGAGAGTGGTCGTCTTTCCGCTTCCGGTCGGACCAGTGACAAGCACGATACCGTGCGGCATGGAAATCAACCGCTCGAACGTCTCGGCAACGTCATCCGGAAGACCCACAGTCGAGAGGTTGAAGTTCATCTTGTCTTTATCGAGAAGACGAAGCACGACCCCTTCGCCGTAGATCATCGGAATGATGGAGACGCGGACGTCGACTTCGCGGCCGGAGACACGAAGCTTGATACGGCCGTCCTGCGGGAGCCGCTTCTCGGCAATGTTCAGTCGCGACATGATTTTCAAACGCGTCACGATCGCCGAATAGAACTGATTGATCTCCGGCGGAACCGGCTGCACGCGCAACAGACCGTCGATGCGGTATCGAATAGTGAGGCCGTGTTCCTGAGGCTCGATGTGGACGTCGCTCGCCGTCTGTTCGATCGCTTCGACCAAAAGCTCGTTGACAAGTCGGATTACCGACGCCGCCTTCGCGGCTTCTGCGAGCTCGCCTGTTTCTTCCGGCAGCTCTTCAAGCAGCTCGACACCGTCCTCGGAGCGAGCAGCGACCATTTCAGTTATCGTGTCGCCACCGACGCCGAGATTCTCTTTGATGAGTTGTACAACATCTTCGCGGCGGGCAAGGACAGGCTCAAGCCGGAATCCGCTTAGCGAGCTCAGTTCGTCGAGCGCTTCGAGGTCGAACGGGTCGCTGATGGCGACCGAGACCCGGCCGTTATCGCGGCGAAGTGGAACGAGCGTGTGGCGGAAAACCGCCGTGGTTGGAAACTTGGAAAGGAGCTCGCGATCGACCTGGAACTCGCGGAGGTCGACGAACTGCATTCCCAACTCGTCGGCGAAGGCCTTGAGCGCGTCCTCTTCCGACACGAAACCGAGGCTGATCACCGCGCGATCCAGCCTCAGCCCGCGTGCCTGATCCTTCGCTGTTTGCAACTGCTCGCGGCTCACGAGTCCGCGCCGGAGCAGTACATTCCCAATTTCCATTTCGGTTACTCGTCCCTTTATCGACGTCGCAAGCGTCATTCGGGTTCCGCGACTTCCGGCCGCGCGGATCCGATTCGTAGAAAATCCTGGTGCTGTGCGCCAACAGAGGTCGGGGTCGTCCGGGCAACAATTGGGCTGCGGCGACCGGCGCAAACTCCTCATTCATGCTAAGCTGTCAGCAGCCCTATCACAATGGGAGCTGAAGAGCCCGAATCGGTTCCGATCCCTGAAATCCACTTCAGGTTAGCTTCAGCCCCCTGAAGTTATAGTGAAGCGTTGGAATGCGCTATGGGTAATCTTCATCGTTTACGAAACGCCACAGCCCGCTTTCTTCGCTGTAAACGGCTCAGCCGCTAGATCCTTAGACGAATGAGAACCGAAGAACCGTCTGAGAATTCCCGTGAGCTGCGGCAAACGGCAAGATCGCATAACGTGATCCGGATGCCGAAGAGTGAGGAAGCCGGGCCAGTCGTGCCGAAGTTTGAGGTTGCGTGGCCGTAATCGCGCGTGCGATACTGATACAACTGAGTGCTAAGAAATTCGCCGGCGCAAATCGTGCGCCGGGCGCATCATAGAATATTGAGGCCACGTCGCGACCATCGATTGCTGCGCCACCATTGCCCTGTGATCGCGGCCGACGTGCCGCCCATGGAGCTTCGACAATGCTGACATCGCTCAAAGAACAACTCGCGGTTGTCGGTGTGATTGCCACGATTTGTGTGGCCGCACAATCCCTCTCGGCACAGGACGGCGGTGGACGCCGGGACCGGTTCGAACGATTCCGCGAAATGCGCCGCAGCGGAATGTTTCCTCCGGGAGGTCCGCAGCCGACGGAAGCAAAGCCAGCCGAAGCCCCGAAGGAGGAAAAGAAGGAAGAAGCCAAGCCCGCCGAAGCTCCTAAGGACGCCGGTCCGAAGCCGGTCACCCGACCAGCCGCCGCGAGCGGAGCGAAGCTCGACGAACAGAAACTGAAAGTCGACGACAAAAGTCGTGTGACGTTCAACTTCGACGGCGCTCCCTGGAGCTTTGTCCTCGACGAGCTCGCGCGTGTTTCGAATATGAACCTCGACTGGCAGGATCTTCCCGGCGACGCGCTCAATCTCCGCAATCCGAGGCCGTACACGCTCGAGGAAGCACGCGACACCATTAACCAGCATCTCCTCGCACGGGGCTACACGATTCTCCAGAACGACGTCACGCTCTCGGTCGTCAATCTCGATAAGCTCAACCCCGCTTCAGTACCGCGCGTCACCATTGCCGACCTCGACAAGCGCTCGCCGCACGAGTTTGTGAAGGTGACGTTCCCACTTGGATGGATGCCTGCCGAGACGGCCGTCGAAGAGTTCAAACCTCTGGTCAGCACGAAGGGTAAGCTCACCGCGCTGAAATCAACGAACCGTCTCGAGGCAATCGACGCTGTCGTTAATCTCCGTGAGATTCGCACTCTGCTCACTGAGGAAGAATCGGCCGGCGCGGAGAAGTTCGTCAAAGAGATCGTTCTCGAGCATACTCGTGCCGCCGACATTCAGGCGCAGCTCGAAGTCTTCATGGGGATCAAGAAAGACTCGGGAATGGCTGCCCCCAAGAACGCGCAGGAAGCCCAGATGCAAATGCAGATGCAAATGCAGCAACAGCAGATGCGAATGCCGCAGCAACAGCAGCAGGGGCAGCAACCGGGCGCCGCGAAACCGTCCGAAAAGAAGACGATCGAAACCCGGTTCAGCGTCAATACACGCCGTAACAGTATTCTGGTTCAGGCTCCACCAGACCAACTCGTGATCATCGAGCAGACGATCAAGTATCTGGACGTCCCGTCGCAGAAGCCTTCGCTGCTCACGAATTCGAACATGATGCAGATTTACCGGCTCGCAACGATCGATCCGGCAATTCTGGTGAGTACGCTCGAATCTGTCGGCGACCTTTCGCCCGATACCCGCCTCGAGCTCGACAAGCCGAACAAGGCGATCATCGTTTACGGGGGACCTGTCGACCAGTTCAAGGTGAAGGCGGTCGTAGAACGGCTCGACGGAGCCGACCGCACGATGCGCGTGATCCAGCTTCGAAAACTGGAGGCCGACCAGGTTGCCGGCTCCATTCAGAAGCTTTTCATCGGCGAACAGGAAGACAATAGCCGCTCACGGCGCCGCTCATGGGGTTACTGGGGAGATTTCGGCGGCCAACAGCAAGAAGAGAAGAAGCAGACGCAGTTCAGCGTCGATGCCGACATCAACCAGAACCGCCTGCTGCTCCGTGCGAACGACATTGAATACCAGGAAGTGATGCAGTTCCTCGCCGAGCTGGGAGAAATCTCCCCCAAGGGTGGCAATCCGAATACGGTCCGCGTCCTCGACGTTGATAGCGAAGGAGACGTCCTGGAACGAATCCGCAAGATTTGGCCGTCGCTCGGACCAAACGAGTTGATTATCCAGGAGCAGCCGAAGAAGAAGTTGCCCGCAAAGGATGAGGAGAAGTCGAAAGGAAGGCCGACGGATGAAGAGCAGTCACCGAAACGAGAAGTCGACGGAACCACAACCCAGGTTGCCCCGTCGCATTTCCACCTCGCCAGCGTCGTGGAGGAGAAGCAACCTCTCGTCATCGCGCAAAACGCGGCTGCCCCGACGGAACAGAAGGCAGTTGAACAGCCGGTGGAGCAATCTCCGGCTGCAAACGGATCGACTGTCGAGGAAAAGGGAGTCGTCAAAGAAGTTGAGCCGAACAAATCCAGCGACGAAACAGTTCCGCAGAACAGCATTCGTCAGCAACTGCGTTCCACCGTCAATGAGGATCCCGAATCCGAGCCGAAAGCGGCAACTCCTCCGCCGATCAGCATTACGCGAGGACCCGACGGCCGTCTTGTGATCACTTCGCAAGACGCCCAGGCGCTCGACCGCCTGGAGGAACTCGTCAACCAGATGGCTCCGCCAAAGAAGCAGTACGCCGTATTCCATCTGAAATACGCCAGTGCAAGCATGGTCCGACTCAACCTCGAAGAATACTTCGAAGAAGAGCAGAAGAAAGAAGACGGCAACGACCGCTTCCGGCGCTGGTACTGGGGAGACTGGGATGACGATAACAGCCAGAAAGACACTTCGCTCCGTCTCTCTAAGCGCCGACCGCTTCGTTTCATCTATGACATCGACTCGAATACGATTGTCGTACAGGGGGCAAGTCCGAGCCAATTGACGGAAATTGAAGAACTCATCGCCATCTACGACAAGCCCGAGCCGCAGAACTCGAGAACCGTCCGCAAGACGCAGATTTTCCAGATCCAGTATTCAAAGGCGAAGATCATCGCCGAAGCGGTGTAGGAAGTTTATCGCGATCTTCTCTCCGCCAACGACAAATCACTCGAGAATAAGAACGACAAGAAGGGCGGCAATGAGGGACGCTGGTGGCCCAATTTCGACGACGACAATTCCGACGAGATCAACCAGGGACGCTTCAAGGGGATGCTCTCGATCGGCGTTGATGAGATTTCGAACAAACTCGTCGTTTCGGCACCCGAAGGACTCCTCCAGAATGTCGCCCTTATCATCAAGGATTTGGACAAATCGGCGGAGCCACAGGCAGCAACGTTCCAGGTGCTGCAGATCGATCGAGGGTCTGACGCCGTTCAGATCCAGCAGAAGCTGATGGAAAAGCTCGGCAAGTCGAAGCCCGGCCAGCCCAACCAGCAGCCGCCGAAGATTCAGAACGGCAACCGAAACGGCCGGAAGAACGGCAACCAGAAGTACAACGGCAACAACGACAACGACTGAGCCGACGGTGGGGCTCCCACCATCGAAAGGTTGCACTGTCGCGGAGATGAACGGCGGGGGGCACGGCCCACCTGA
>JBFWWA010000423.1:0-4984 GCA_050246455.1 Planctomycetaceae bacterium | reverse complement strand
GATTCGAACTGCTTCTCACGCAATGAAGATTGTCACCGCCTCACCGCACCGGGAAATACTTACGAGAGCCGGTTTCACATGCGGCACGTATCGGAAGCGAATCTGCTTGGCGTCGTTTACAGCGACACCGGCGTCATGACCGCCGCTCACTACAAGGTCGTCGATGCAGATCACTGGATTTTCGGCGGGACCAATCTCAAGAACGGCGATATCTTCGGCGAGAAATGCCAGCATCAGCGCGTTCCCGGCGGTGCGTCGGGACACGAGACCGACAAGAGAACCGTCAGCTCGCCAAAGAACACGCACCTCCTCGCAAAGGGACTCAACATCGACAACGGGGGGGCGGAAATGGTGATTCACGAACCCGGGAAGGGGGGGGCGGTCTTCTCGGCCGGTTCGATCTGCTGGCCGAGCTCGCTGCTGGTGGATGACGCGGTGTCGAAGATCACTAAAAACGTGCTGACGCGCTTTGAATCGTGACAAAATGGTTTCCGGCACAGATGGTCTCTGTTCCTGAAGCCTGACAACCTGAGGTCTGAAGCCCGCCATGATCTTTGATTCTCACACCAACCTCATGTGGTACCCCGACCACTTCTCGGATGAGTTTGTGCAGTTTGCGTGGGAAGCAAAGAAGGCGAAAATGCGTCTTTCGCCCGACGTTTACTTTGCGGGTGCGGGGACGCCGCAGAACAACGCGTTCGACTCGACGCCGGAATCGCTATTGAAGGCAACTGCCGATTGCGATCGCGTCATCGTATTTGGCATCAAGGCGCCGTTCTGCGGTATCAACGCCGATCAGGAACTCATCGCCGATTTCGTGAATAAGAATTCGGCGAAGTTCATCGGCTGGTGCTCGGTCGATCCAAACGACGCCGACTGCGTCGAGCAGCTCGAATACTATGTGAACGGCCTCGGGCTCCGCGGCCTCAAGTGCTCACCGATCTATCAGAACTGGGATCCGCAGGATCCGAAACATCTGCCGCTGTTCAGGAAGGCGGAAAAGCTCGGCATTCCAGTCAACATTCACCAGGGGACGTCATTCGTCCGCCCCGGTCCGCTCAAGTACTCGAACCCAATCCAGCTCGAGGACATCGCGATTGCCTGCCCCGACCTGCGGATCGTCATCGCGCACATGGGGCACCCGTGGGAAGACGAGTGCGTCGTGCTGATCCGAAAGCATCCGAATCTCTACACGAACATCTCCGCACTCCATTACCGACCGCTCCGGCACTACCAGGCGTTCATGACGGCTCTCGAGTATGGCGTCGAACACAAGCTGATCTTCGGTTCGGATTTTCCATCAGCGACGGCGGCGCAAGTCATTGCCGGCCAGTGGAAAGTGAACGACGTCGTGAAGGGAACCAACTTCCCGCAGATTCCCGAAGAGATGATCCACAACATTCTCTACGAGAACTGGAAACGCTTTCTGCCGGAGTACGCGGGGTAGCACCGAGGTGCGGGCGTTCGAGATCAAGTCACCAGACGCTTGAACGTTTCCGTTCGGACTTCGCATTCGAGGAAGTCGGCAGGCGTTCCGGAGTCGAGTGCCCTTGCGATAATCGTGAATGTTTCGCGCGCCGCCTGCTCGGTCTGGTCGAGTTCGGAAGCCCCTTGAGCGGCATTCAAATAGAACGACGGGTACCCGTGGCAGCCGCGCTTCGCCATTTCCTGCATGTAAAGCGTGGCGATGACAGGCTGCTGTGACGGATCCGCCAGCTCGAACTTGAGATGCGGGTGGACGTTCGCCCCGACGCACTTTACCGGGCAGCCGGTCTCGGCCGCGACGCGATTCAAACGGATCTTGACTTCATCTCCCGTTCGCTGAATTGTCGCAGGTGCGTTTCGCTTCCGGATCTCCTGGAGAGTGGTGAGCGCCGCGCGCAGGCCGATCGTGTCGCTCCAATACGTGCTGGAAATAAACATCCTCGCGGCGGGCTCCATGACCTCGCGCCGGCCGACGACCGCTCCCATCGCGTAGCCGTTGGAGATCGACTTCGCGAAAACCGCCATATCGGGCGTCACACCGAGGGCGGGCTGCACTCCCCCCGCCGACAGTCGGAAACCAGTCGAAACTTCGTCGAATATCAGAATGACGTTCCGTTCGCGCGCGAGCTTTGCGACGGCTTGCAGATACCCTTCCGGTGGGAGTTCGGAGCGCATCGGCTCCATGATAATCGCGGCGACTTCCCCCTTATGGGTATCAAGCAGTTCGCCGAGCGCAGCGACATTGCCGTAGGGAAACGGGATGGCCGTCCCCGCCAGTCCGCGCGGAATACCGATCGGCTCGATGCCGGTAAAGAGATGTTCATCGAGGTTGGCATCGGCAGTCAAATTCGCAGCGAGGTACCAGTCGTGCCAGCCGTGGTATCCGCAGAAAAGGATCTTGTCGCGCCCGGTGATTCCGCGCGCGATCCGGACGGCGATCGCGCACGCTTCGCCTCCTCCTTTGGCGTATCGAACCATTTCCGCGCAGGGGATTGTCGCGACGAGTTCCTCGGCGAGCTCGACTTCGATTTCATGGTTAGCGGAGTAAGTGACGCCGGTGCCGATCTGCTTCCGGACCGCTTCATCGACGACCGGGTCGCAGTAGCCGAGGATGATCGCGCCGATCCCGCTGACCCAGTCGATATACTCGTGACCGTCGATGTCGCGGAAGCGGGCTCCCTTCGCGCTTGCGATGTAAATCGGCGAGACGCCGTGCGCGAACTTCGAGGGGCGGCGGCTGATGAGCTGTGTTCCGCCGGGAATCAGCTGCTCAGCACGCTGATAAACTTCCAGAGAGCGAGCGACGCGCGAATCACTGCTGGTCGGCAAGTTCACAGTTCTGCAGTGCCCCCGTCTGGTGACATTTCACTCAGGCCCTGAGTGGAATCATACCGCGGTCAATCGGGCAATGCGACGACTCCGGCGCGGACCAGTTCCGGCTCGAGTCGACCGCTGACGGCGAGTCCCAGCATCTTGAAGTCGGAGACGAACGACCAGAAGGGATGCCCGAACACCGCCGGTTTGTTTCGCTCGATGACGAAATGCCCGAACCAGGCCGGTCCGTATCCGACGAGGGCGACCGCGAGCAGAAACCAGGGTGAAAAGAAGATTCCGGCGCCCGCGATGGTGATTGCCGCGGCAGTGCCGAGATAGTGCGTCACTCGGCAGGCGGGTGTCGAATGCGCCCTGAGGTAGAACAGCCAGAAGTCGTCGAAATTAACGATATTTTGGGCCAAGAGAATCCCTTTGGGGGAGAAATCGAATTTGCCGGACGTTCCAGGTTTCGTTTACTCGAACCGCAGCGCAAAGAGATCGGCATCACGCATCACAAACCGGAGCCGAATCGTCTTTCCTGCCAATGACTCGAGACGACTCCCTTTCTTCCACGTCACGGCCCGCTCAATCTCATTTCCGATGGTCTCGACCGCGTCTTCCAGCGCAAAGCCGGGGATTGGAGTTCCTTCGGAATCCTGGATTTCCGTACGGATTCCCCCAGCGGCCGAGGTCGAGAAATTGAGCAACAGTTGCTGGCCCGAGAAGGTCAACGGCTTCGTTGTGAACTCCCCTCCGGCATCCGGTGCCTGCACCGACGCGAGGCCGTCGAGTCGAAGGGAATACCGGTGTAGATGCGCGGTTGGCTGGCCGTAGTTCTGATTGGCGTAGAACGACATTTCGGTCGGGCCGGTCTGCACGATGTTGAGCGCCGGATAGTTCGTCCGCGAGACCCAGTTTTCATATCCGATCCCGGGACGCAGAAACCCTTCCGGAAAAGTTCGGTCGTACCGAGTGCCGCCGCGCGACGTCATCAGAATTGCGTCCGAAGTATCGCCGAAATACTTTGGATGAACACCGACCGCCTCAGCTTGTTTCGCGTCGAGAACCTGCCGATTCGGCATGAACCGGGCCGAAGTCGCGACGTAGATGTGCGGGGCGCGGAAGTAAGGATGAGTCTGGTTCGTATAGAGGTGATGTGCGGGAACGTGCGTGCCGGTATCACTGTAGGTCATCATCTCAGGCGCGGACCAATGGATGAAGTCCTTTGAGGTAGCGCGAGCGACGGCGCGCACGCCTTTCGGAACTTTGCGGAAGTAGAGCAGATACTGCTGCTCGGTTGGCGACCAGAAGCAGACGTTCTGGGAATCAAACGCCCACCCTTCGACATTGAATAAAGGTTCTTCGCGCACTTTCTGCCAACGGATGCCGTCCGCCGAGGTGAAGCCGACGAGGCCCTTCGGCGATGTCCCGCCCAATGCCTTGAATCGTTCCGAGGGCGAGACGTCCGGACGCGTGTCGAGGAAGGGGCTGAAGTTGTGCGTTGCGGGGGCGGCTTTCGTGAGAATGACGTTGTTCTCGCGCGTGCCGTGCATCTCGAACAGGCCGAGGTTCGGTTTCGTCCAGTGGATGCCGTCTTTCGACTCGGCGTAGCAGGTGCATTCCTCCTCGCTCCCGTCGGTTCCGGCCGTGTGCATGCCGCGGTAATAGCAGCGGTATAACTCGCCATCCTTGATGATCGTGCAATAGCCGCAGAAGAGACCTTCCCACGGCTTGTCGAAGCGGATTGCCACTCCCTCGTCGGTCGGCCGGCTGAGTGTGAGCTTGACGCCGTTGAGCTTGTCGATCAGATACCCGTCGACGAACAGCTCGCGGCGAGATCCCAATTCGACGGGAGGGGCGGCCGTCAGCGACGAGGCTGCCGCAATTGTCAGGATGAGTGACAACACCACTCGAACCGTTCGACACATCGAATCTCTCCTGGGTTGAGCTGCACCCAATGGGTTTGTTCCATGGCGGAAGAACCGCATTCCGACCCTAAACCATCACGCCGCCGATTCCAAGCGAGAAGTCGGCCGGAGCCGGTCTTGCGGGATTACCTCACCCGGTTCCGAGAAGAAGCACCCGTATCAGTAATCTTTCTATATGTCGCTGTGAGCAGCCATCTTGTGACCTTACGGCATGCGTGGTAGATTCGAGCCGTTCACAGTTGCTGAATCCAGTCATA
>JBFWWA010000422.1:0-4986 GCA_050246455.1 Planctomycetaceae bacterium | reverse complement strand
TGCAGCGCATATGGACCGCTGCGCGGTGTGAATTTGTTATGCGGCGATTTGTGGCCGGAGATGATGTGCTCGAAGTTCAGCCCCGCCGACGCTCCCCGATCAGCCGGATCGAACGCGTCGTAATTCGGAGCGTGAGACTTATGGAACAACGAATCAAGGCCGCTCAGGACTTCAGGAGACTTCGAGTTGTCTCGAAAATGGACCGAAAGATCCCCCTTCTCAATTATCACGGTTTTGACCGGCGATTCCGGCTCTTCGCCGCAGAGTGGCAGCGCGGTGAAAAATATCGGGACGCCCACCAGACACAACCAGGTTGAAAGCAGTTTGCGCACCATGCAGATGACAATTCCTGTTGCCGAAGCGTCGCTTTCCAGACGAGCCACCAAAGAAAATACGGGCCACCGATGCAATTCTCTCGCGAAATCGCATCAGCAGCCCGCAATTCCTGAAAAAAGATTCAACAGCAGCGTGAATCCCGCCCTGAAGAGGGCTTCATCCGAGCATCAAACGCCGGCAATGCCTGTCCGACCTTCAGTTTTTCAAAGGCAGCGAAGAAACGCGACCAGGTCTGACTTCTCACCTTCGTTAAGCTTCGTACCAAGAACGACGTTAAAGAACTCGACCGTGTCCTCGAGGGTCATCAACCGGTCGTCGTGGAGGTACGGCGGCGAATCCTTAATTCCCCGCAACGGAAACGTCTTGATTGGGCCATCTGCCGAAGCCATTCGGCCGTTGATCATCTTCGGCTCAAAGAATCGCTCGACGTGCAGGTTGTGCATCAGGTTATCGGTGTAGTACGGAGCCGTGTGACACGTCGCACACTTGCCTTTACCGAAGAACACTTCCTGACCCCTCAGTTCGGAGGCAGTGGCCTTCGCCCGATCGAGCTTGCCAAAGAGGTCGAGCTTCGGCGCCGGCGGGAAGTCGAGCAGCGCCTGGAACTCCGCCATGAAGTGCACCTGGCTGCCGCGTTCGAGCACGTTCACGCCCTTGCGAGTCGCGGTCGTTGGATCGCCGTCAAAATACGCAGCCCGCTGTTCGAACTCAGTAAAGTCTTCAATCGTTTTCAGTGCCCGCTGCGAACCAAACAATCGCTGCACGTTCACTCCGCGGAGCGTCGGTGTATCGATCCGATGACGGTGTTCGTTCGGGCGGATGTCACCGACGGTGTGCGTCGCTGCGTTCGTGTGCCCGTTCGAATGGCAGTCGAGACACGCGACTCCCTGATGCGCTTTGATTGTGCGACGATCGTGCGTCGCATTGAATTGCTGCTGAGGAAACGGTGTGAGCAAGAGCCGCAGGCCTTCAAGCTGCTTCGGATTGAGACAGTCCTTGAAGAGCTCTTCGAAGTTTGCGAGTGTTACGAGTTGCCCTTTCGAGACGTCGCCGAGATCGGGCCGCGTCGTCAGATAGATCGGTGCGGGGAACTCCGGAAGCATGTGTTTCGGTAAGTCGTAGTCAAGATCGAAGCGGGCCAGGTCTCGCTCCGTCTGTTTCTTGATCTCGTCGATCTGCTCTTTCGGAAACACCATTCCCCCTGACTCGTGGTGCGGGTGCGGAAGGGGATAAAACCCTGCAGGCCAAAGATTCTCACTCTTGATTTCATCCGCTGTCATCCCGGCGAGCTTTTCCCAGGTCAGCCCCTCCGGCAATCGAACGCGGATCCCCCCCTGCACCGGCTTGCCGCGTGACATCGTCACACCATCTGCCGGCGTATCGGAAAGATCGTACCGCTCCTTCAGAAGCTTCTGATGCCGTTCTGCGAACTGCGGCTTCTCGGCTTTCGTTCTTTCTACGAGTTCAGCGAAATCGGCCTCCGAGGCGGCTGCGAGGCCGCCTACGGCCAACACGCAAAGCAGCGCATACGCTGAATACACAAATCGACGGTTTTGAGTCATTGGAATTCATCTCCGTTGGGGTACCTGATATCCACGGCCGTGCCGGTATTGTCGCCTGCACCTTGCAATACTTCCAATGCATTCCATTTCTACATACTATGACTTTTAGACATCTTTATTCTGTAGCGACCACTTGCCGTGGAGCGGGCGGAAAGTTGGCCGGCGTGCCACCTACGGCTTGACCGGCAACACGGAACTTCGTCGAAGAAAAAAGCCGGAAGCGATAACCATTCCACTTCGCACTTTCCGCTTTTCCGCCAGGAAGATTCGAGCGTAGTAAGTCATGGAACTCGACCAGTTACGTTACTTTCTCAAAGTGGCCGCGGTGAAGAGTTTCACGCATGCGGCAACCGAGCTCAACATTACGCAGCCGGCAATCAGCCGGGCTGTTGCAAAGCTTGAAGCGGAAATCGGACAGCCTGTTTTCGAGCGGCAGGCACGCTCGGTGCAGCTCACCGATGCCGGCGAACTGCTCCGTTCACGTGCCGAACAGATTCTGTCGATTGCGGATAACACGGTGACGGAACTGCGAGACAGCGACGCGAAAGGTTCGCTCCGCATCGGAGCGATTCCCACCATTGCCCCATACTTTCTGCCGGCGTCGTTCTCGCATTTCCGAAAGCGTTTCCCCGGCGTGCAGATTACAGCGTTCGAGGAAACGACGGACAAACTTCTGCAGCGCTGCCGCGACGGAGAGATCGACCTGGCAATTGCCGCGGCCCCAATCTCTGCAAAGTATGTGGAACTGCAGCCGCTGTTCGAAGAAGAGTTGCTTGCAGTGCTCCCCCCGAAGCATCCTCTCACGAAGAAGCCGACCATTGCTCTTGCCGAGCTGCGTGGGCATCCGTTCGTGCTTCTCGATGAAACACACTGCCTTTCGGACGCAGTGCTTTCCTTCTGTCAGCAGAGCTCGTTTCAGCCTGTCGCTGTACAACACACGAGCCAGCTCGCCACGGTTGAAGAGCTGGTCGCGCTTGGGCATGGAGTATCGCTTATTCCGCAGATGGCTCGTGATCTCGATCGAACTGCTCGACGCGTTTATCGTCGCGTTACGAACCCGGTGCCAACTCGAACAATCATAGTTGTCTGGAACCCGTACCGTTTTCAGAGCTCTCGTGTCATGAATTTCAAGCAATCTTTGCGCCGCATCTCGAGGAACTTCGCGACTCGCCCGCAGCGTCGGAAGCAATGACGCGATCGATTCAGTTGCCGAGCGACAGCGTACTCGCCAAGATGCCGCAAAGGCATTCAGAACGGATTGCAAACGATCACCGTCCATACGCGTCGAGACGAAGGAGCCCGGAATGTCCGCGTCACTGAAAATGGCATGTTGCGTCATCGCGTCCGCCGTAGTCGCCGCAAGTCTGCTTCCGGTTCAGTCTGAAGAGACGGTTTTGAATGAATCAGCCGCAAGAACCGTGCCGAAGGCATTTGACGGACTCGGTGAACACGGGCGCAAGGTAACGACGAAATCTGACGAAGCACAGAAGTTCTTCAACCAGGGGCTCGCGTTCCTCTACGGTTTCAATCACGACGAAGCGATCCGCCTCTTTCAGCATGCCGCTGCGCTGGATCCGGAATGTGCAATGGCCCATTGGGGGATTGCCTACGCCAATGGTCCGCATATCAACTTTCCGCTTGTCGATGAGCCGCACGCAAAGGCCGCCTGGAGCGCGCTCATGAAAGCGAGGGAACATGTCGGCAACGGAACACCGGCTGAGCGCGATCTCATTGAAGCACTTGGCAAACGCTACTTCGATCCGCAGCCGACCGATCGTCGATCGCTTGATGAAGCGTACGCTGCGGTGATGCGTGTACTCTGGCAGAAATACCCCGATGATGCCGACATCGGCGCTCTGTTCGCGGAAGCGATGATGGATCTTCGGCCCTGGGACCTCTGGACGAAAGATGGTCAGCCGCAGCCGGGAACTGAGGAGGTCCTGCAGACCCTTGAAACCATTCTTAAGAAGGCTCCCAATCATCCTCTCGCGCTTCACCTTTACGTTCACGCCGTCGAAGCGTCCCCCAATCCCGAAAAGGCAGCCACCGCCGCCGACCGGCTCCGCTCACTCCAGCCGGGTCTGGGCCACATGGTGCACATGCCGTCGCACATTGACGTCCGGCTGGGCCGATGGCAGGCAGCAATTGAAGCCAATGAACGGGCGATCAAGGCCGACGCCGAGTATCGGCAAGCGCAGCCGCAGCAGAATTTCTTCCGGTTGTACATGGCACACAACCATCACATGCTCGCCTTCGCCGCCATGATGCAGGGCCAGAGCAAGCGTTCGACCGATGCAATTTCCACGATGGCCGCAGAGATGCCGGAAGCGTGGCTCGTCGCGAATGCACCGTTCGTTGATGCGATGCTCGCAATGCCGTATGAGCTTCACATGCGGTTCGGCCGCTGGGACGAAATGCTGGCAGAGCCCGAGCCGCGCGACATTTTCCCGATTGCCCGAACGATTCGGCATTACGGACGCGGCGTGTCGTTTGCAGCCAAGTCGGACGTCGAGAATGCGAAAGAGGAACAGCGAAAGTTTCTCGCGGCGCGCGATGCGCTGCCGAAGGAAGCGATGTTCACGCAAAACACCGCCGCCGACGTTCTCGCAGTCGCAGAGTATATGCTCGCCGGTGAGATTCTCTTTCGCGAGGGAAAAGTTGACGAATCGATCGCCGCACTTCGCGAGGCGGTCCGCCGCGAGGATGCGCTCCGATACATCGAACCACCGGACTGGATTCAGCCGGTGCGACATGCGCTCGGTGCGACGCTTGTGGAAGCGGGACGGTTTTCAGAGGCCGAGCAAGTCTACCGGGACGACCTCAAGGTCTATCCCGAAAACGGATGGTCTTTATACGGACTTGCTGGATGCCTCCGCAAACTCCGGCGCGACGAAGAAGCCGACGCCGTCTCCGCCCGCTTTGAAAAAGCGTGGGAACGGGCCGACGTGAAACTCTCATCATCGTGTTACTGCCTGCCGGGAAAGAAGTGAGGACATCGAGACATGTGCTCAGGGAGTCCGGACAAGCCAGATATTCAGGCAGCTTTTCGGCCTGCTCAACAGACCCACCGCTCTCCATCGTCGCAAAA
>JBFWWA010000421.1:0-5007 GCA_050246455.1 Planctomycetaceae bacterium | reverse complement strand
ATCGGCCTTCACCACGGTGCACGTACCCGCGCGGTTCACGAAGTAGATCCGTCCTTCTGCGGCAACCGGCGTCGATTTGAAATCGCCGCCGAGCCTCTGTTTCCACAGAACCTTGCCGCTGCCGGATTCGATGCACGTGGCCACGCCGTTGTCGGCAACGCTGAACAGCAAGTCGTTCCAGACGACCGGACAGCAGGTGTCGGGAGTGCTGTCGGTATTCTTCCAGGCGATCGAATCTTCCGCGGCGAGAACGCCTTCACTCGACCCGTCGAGTCGAACAGCGGTCATCGGACCGCGCATGCCGACAGTCGTGACGACGATGTTGCCTGCAACGGTCGGGCCGGTAATTGTGCGGCCGCCGACGAGCCCCGGCAAACTCCAGAGTTGCCGGCCGGTGGCGGGATCGTACGAGTCGAGCTGGTTTCCACCCATGACGATCATTTCCGTTCGCCCGCCGACGCGCGCAAAAACCGGGGACGTATACGAATCGCATTGCTCGGCATCAGCCGTTGTCATGCGATCCGATTTCCAGACGAGTTCCCCAGTACGCTTGTCGTGGGCGACGACGTAGCTTGGTGCGAGGTCCGGCTTCAGCCCTTTGAGCGAGTCCTGCATGCAGACCGAGATCACGAGGTTCTCGTAGAGGATCGGGCTGTTCGCGTGCCCCCACCAGATCGTATACCTGCCGAAATCGTCGGCCAGATTCCGCCGCCATTCGAGAGTTCCGTCGAATTTGTAAGAGGCCAGTTCACCGTTTCCGAAATGGACGATTGCACGTTCTCCGTCCAGAGCCGCCGTCGGGCTCGCGAGGTTATGCAGTTCGTGAAACTTCGGCGCGCGGTTCTCTCCCTGGGGCTGCTTGCGATTCGCGATTCCCGAGCCGACTTCTCGCGTCCACTCGACCGCCCCCCCAGTCTTGTCGAGTTTGAGCAGCAACAGTTTTCCGTCAGTCTCCGCCGTGATAAAAAGCGCGTTCCCCCAGATGGAAGGGCTGCTCGTCCCCCATTCCGGAATTGGAGTCTTCCACGCGATGTTCGCGCCTTCGCCCCACGTCAGCGGAATTCCGGTCTCGCGGCTGACGCTGTTTCCCTCGGCCCCTCGCCACTGAGGCCAATTATCGGCAGAGAGCACCGCGGGTCGTGCGAACAAGCCGATCGCAACCACTGAGACGCAGATGGCCGGGCAAACACTCAACGAGATTCGAGAAGGCGACATTCGGTTCAGCTCCGGAATCGGCGGTTCAGTCGGCGAAAACTTTTGCTTTGGGGAGGGCATCTTCCAGACTGTAGACTCCCTCCTGTGTCGTGCGCGCACGATCGAAATAAATCTTTTCGAGATTCACCAGTCCATGCAGATGCCCGAGGCCGACGTCGGTAATCGGCAATCCCGACAGATCGAGCTCGACAAGCGACTTCAACTCAGAAAGATGTGCGAGCCCCGCGTCAGTAATCTTCGATCGCTGAAGCGTCAATCGCTTGAGAGTTTTGAGCCGACCGACATGTTCCATCCCCGCATCGGTAATCCCGGTGCTCTGCAGGTTGAGCAGTTGCAGGTGGGGCAATGCCTTCAGGTGATACAGTTCGCCGTCGACAATCTTCGTCCCGGCGAGGAACACCTCAGTATGCTTCTTGTTCTTTACCGTGATCTTGGCGCCGTGGGCCCGGAGCGCGTTGACTGCGCGAAGTTCTTCATCCGAGGGCTGATACTCCCCGCCGCAACCGGAACAAAGCGCGATCACACCCAGTAGTGCGACGAAATGACGTCCGATTTTCGAGCGGTCCGGCGCGTAATGCAATTCTGGCACTCCCTGGTATCAAAATGTGCCTTCAAGCCTAGCTTCGTATCGGAGAACGAGCAATTGTGTCCTGCGCCGCTCTCTGGCGGATCCTTCACTCCGCAAGCCTCCGCATGGTACAAAAGACGCCGCTGATCGGCAGTTTGACGTCATTCCAGACAGAGGCCCGCCTGGCAACCAATGCCCGAGCAAGTTTATAGTCGCGACCCCAGACACACCGACGAAATCCACGGACCATTCACCGTGGATGAGCTGAAGGTTCGCGTCATGCGGGGAGAACTGCGCCGGACCGACCAGGTCTCGGTCGACCGCCGTTCCTGGATGAGCGTCGAAGAGTTCGAGCCCGAGCTGTTCGAAAAAAAATCGGACGACCAGCTCAACAGCTTCTGGGCCGCCTTGCAGGAGGGGGGACACAAGACCTACCTCTACCTCAAAGAGCGGTCCAGGACCGCCTGGCGATACGTCCGCGATGTCGCCGAATTCTATTGGTCGAACCGTCGATCGCTCTGGCAGCTATTCACCGAGTATGCCCCTTTCTTTCGCGAGCACGGCAATCGCCGCGAAATTCGCGTCTCGCAGAACGACAACCACGACAAGGTCCACTTCGACGGCGATCAGTGGCACGTTGAGCTGCCCGACTGCTGCGTCGTCTGCGGCGAGCCCGCCGCGAGAGACTGGAACAGCGAACAGCGGTCCGTCCCCGATCTCACCTGGCCGCTGCTGGCACCGATCAATGGAATGCTTCTCGGAATTCTCATTGCGATCTTTCTCTGGAATGAATGGAGTCGCTGGTTCATCCCCTTCGGCCTGATCGCCGGCTTCATCGTCGGGTATCGCTTAAAGGGCGAGATCCCCGTTACAATCCGTTTCCGCCGCTGCCGGGAGCATCTGAATCGCATCAGTATCCCGCGCCTTCGCACGTATCGGAACGTGCTCGTCATCGGCGTCGGCGATCGCGCGGTCTGGCGGCAGTTTCACTACGGCAAAAGTGACATCGAGACTCCGCAGATCCCGCCCCCGCTTCCCGACGGCCCCAGCTATACGCCGCAGGATGTGACCGAAAGACACGAGCCGCCGCGCACCATCAAGCTTGTCGACGATGACGACGATTACGATGACGTCGTCCCCATAGATTGAGGGATTCGCTGACCTCTTCCCCGGTAAACTCAGGTGAAGGCTCCCAAGGGAATACTCCATGCGCAAACCCATCTTGACGTTCCTCACATTCATCGGACTCTTTTACGGCGAAACCATGGCTAGCGAACCGAGCGAGCTCTTTGTCTCGCGACCACTGACTCAAAAGGGAGAATTCACCGAAGGGATCGAAGGGCCCGCCACCGATGCCGCCGGCAACATCTACGCCGTGAACTTCGCCAAGCAGGGAACCATCGGCGTCGTAACTCCGGAAGGGAAGGGCTCCATCTTTGTCGAGCTCGGCGGCGAACGGGTCGGCAACGGAATTCGCTTTGACCGCGAAGGTTTCCTGTATGTTGCGGAATACGTCGGTCACAACGTGCTCCGCATCGATCCTGCCAGCAAGGCGATCAAGGTTCTCGCGCACGAACCTCGCATGAACCAACCGAACGACATCGCAATCTGCGCCGACGGAACGCTCTACGCGAGCGATCCCGACTGGTCCGGCAACGGAGGCCAGGTCTGGCGGATTGATCGTGACGGCAAGGTCCAGCTCGTTGCCGAGAAGCTGGGAACGACCAACGGTATTGACGTCAGCCCGGACGGCAAGACGCTCTACGTCAACGAGAGCGTGCAGCGCAACATCTGGGCCTTTCCGATCCGTCCCAATAAGTCGCTCGGCGAGAAGCGGCTCTTCGCCAGATTCGACGATCACGGCTTCGACGGCATGCGCGTCGACGTCGACGGCAACCTCTACGTCACCCGCTACGGCAAGGGAACCGTTGTGAAATTATCGCCGGCGGGAAAGGTCCTCCGCGAAATAGGCGTGCTCGGCTCGCGGCCCAGCAATCTCTGCTTCGGTGGACCTGACGGCTGCACCGTTTATGTGACCGAAGTGGAACACACCCGGCTGGTCGAGTTTCGAGTCGATCGACCCGGCCTGGAATGGGAGCGTTCGCGAAAGAAGTGACGCGTCGAGCGAATTGCTTCAACAGCCTTCAGATCAGGCACGCAAACTCGCGGAGGTTCGCCGCGAGCACGGGTGCGGGACAGGACCAGACGAGAAAGAACATCGCCTCGCGCACCGCTCGTTCCGCGGGATGACCGGCGACGAAACCTGCCCCCTTGGATGCCGCAAGGTAAGCCTGGGCGACCCGCAGCACCAGCGAGTTCGCTCGCTGTCGAATCGATTCCGGACTGCACTGCGGATCGGCAAACGGATCGGCCTCTCCGGATTCGGAAGCTGCCGCGGCGCGATGCGTTGCTTCGGAAATCCCGGTTCGCTCATCGGCCAGTGAATTAAAGACTTCGCGGAGGTCCGCTCTCGCGTGCGATTCCTCCTCGAGTCTTGTCAGCACCCCCCGCGCTGCCCCCAAAGCCATCGCGGATGTCGTCAGCGATCCCGTCCCGCCTCCCGCTCCCTGTTTCATCACCTGCTCAATCGGTCCGGCGATCACGAACCGCTCCGGAATGGAAACTTCATTGAGGACGATCGGTCCGGTGAGTGTCGCGTTGAGGGCAAGCAGTCGCGGCGGCTCGTCGATGCCGACACCCGGAGTGGCCGTCGGCACCACCGCAAGGAGCTGACGTCCGTCCTCGCACGTTCCACCAGTCACGACATAATCTGCTGCAACTCCTCCGGTCACCCACGGAACTGTACCGGAGAGTTTCCAGGCACCGTTCCCGTGCACCGCTCGCACCGCGGGCTGAGCGAGGTGCTGACGCGAGGTCGTCAAATGGGAAATTCCGACCGTCGGAAACGCCTCGTCGCTCAGGAATCGCGGCAGAAGCTCGGCTTTCAGCGATTCATTCCGCGCGAGCGCGATTCGCTGGCACGCTCCATTACGCTGCGTCAGCAGAAAGGCGGTCGTCAGGCAGGCCGAGGCGAGATGCTCGTAACCGGTCAGCAGTTGATGTCCGGAAATCTCGGATCCGCCGTATTCCGCAGGTATCACCCAGCCGAGGACCTTGGACTCGGCCAGGCGACGGAGTTGAGCAGCCGGCCACGCCCCGTCCTCTTCGAGGTTCGGCGACCACTCCGCGAGGTCACGGCAGAGGTTGGGAAAATCGTCGCCGGC
>JBFWWA010000420.1:0-5012 GCA_050246455.1 Planctomycetaceae bacterium | reverse complement strand
TGACCGTCGCAGACCAGTAAGTCTCCTTCGGCTTTCCAGGCGTCGATCTTGCCGTTTTGGACTTCCCAGCCCGTCAGATCCTTGCCGTTGTAGAGCCGGGTGAATGCTTCCTCTTTTGGCGGCGCTTTTGCCGGTTCCTCAGCCATCGCTGTCGGAACCGAAAGAGTCGCGACGACCCCCCCGAGAATCAGAATTCCTGCGACGAAGCGAGCCATCAAAAATTCCAGCCTCCAGGTATCAGGGAAGTCAGTCAGAGCTGTTGTCGATGGAGCGGGTGCGGTCGCGCCGTTCTCCCTACGGAACTGCCGGGGTCGGAAGGCCGGTAATGCCCCCGCTTCCGCAGCGTGAAAGTGCGGTTTCGCGAACGGACCGGCTGGCGCATCCACCACTGTAGCATAGCATTGGAGCGATTTCAGTGGGGAGTTCGGCAAAAACGGGGATCGGGGACGAAAATCGCTTCTCAGGCTGTTTCACTGCGGCAGATCCCTCCCCTGAAGGGAGACTTGCCCAGAAACGCGGGTGACATGCCCTGAGCCTGGGAAGAGCGTGGTGCCACCACCCGAAGACCACCCCCATGGCAGCGCGGGCCACCCGAACCGCTTGTCGAGAACTCCGTCCTAAAGTACACTTTGGCAACGGGTTTTGATTCGTCAAAACTTTTCGCGCTCAATTGTCGAAAATGATTGCCAGTAGCGATCGAAGCCAGGGGGATCAAAGGCCGTCGAGTTCGAACGCTCCAACCCGCTGTTCGCCGTTTTCCATTCCATGGTGGATCCTGAAGATGTCGTGCCTCCCCGGAAAAGGTCGCGTGCTGCTCCTGCTCGGAATGTTCGCCGCCGCTTTGAGCGGATGCGGTCCGTCTCCCACCGCGGAAACGACCTCTCCCGCGAAATCGTCAGGGGGAAAATTCCGAATCGTCACGACCTGCGGAATGGTGACCGACATTGTGCGAGTCGTCGCTGGAGAGAAGGGGGATGTCGTCGGACTGATGGCCGAAACGGTCGATCCGCATCTCTACAAGCCGCTGCGCGAAGACGTTAAGGCGCTCAACGACGCGGACGTGGTGTTCTATTCGGGCTTGATGCTCGAAGGGCGGATGGGGGATCTCTTCGCGTCGATCGGTCGCAAGGGAAAACCGGTCTTCGCCGTGACGGAGGGAATTGACGAATCTTACCTGCGCGAACCCCCCGAGTTTGCCGGACACTATGATCCGCACGTCTGGATGGACGTTGCTGCATGGAGCCGCTGCGTGGAGTTCGTCGCGAAATCGCTCGGCGAATTCGACAAGCCGAATGCGTCGTACTACGAACAGAACGCCGCCGCATACCGCACCAGGTTGAAGGACCTCGACGACTATATCCGCAAGGTCATCGGCACGATTCCGAAGGAGCAGCGATACCTGGTGACCGCGCACGACGCCTTCGGCTATTTCTCGCGCGCTTACGACATCCCCGTGAAGTCGGTGCAGGGGATCAGCACGGAATCGGAAGCGGGAGTGGACGACATCAACAAGCTCGTCGAGTTTCTTGTGCAGAACAAGGTGAAAGCGATCTTCGTCGAGTCGAGCGTCTCCCCGCGAAACCTTGAAGCGGTCATTGAAGGGACCGGGCGGAAGGGAGCAGCGGTGAAGATCGGCGGCGAACTCTATTCCGATGCGATGGGACCGTCCGGAAGCTATGAAGGAACCTACATCGGAATGATGGATCATAACGCCACGGTGATCGCGCGAGCGCTCGGCGGTGAAGCGCCGGAAAAGGGTTTCGACAATAAGTTGACTGCGGCGGAGAAGAAATAACGCCGCGCCTGCGCGCGGAAAGATGTGCCGATGATGATTGCGAACAGGTCCACGACCGCGAACGAAACGAACTCCGGGAAGACAGGCGCGGAGCCGGCCCCGCTCACCATCCACGACATGACGGTCGCCTACCACCGCAAGCCGGTGCTCTGGGACATCGACTACGAGGCGCCGCGCGGCAAGCTGATCGCCATTGTCGGCCCGAACGGTTCGGGAAAGACGACGCTCATCAAGGCGGCTCTGGATCTCGTGCCGCGCGCTTCCGGGCGCGTGGAAATGTTCGGCGATTCGTACCGCAACCAGCGGCATCGCGTTGCCTACGTTCCCCAGCGCGGCAGCGTCGACTGGGATTTTCCCGTCAACGCGCTCGACGTCGTGGCGATGGGGCTCTACAGGCAGATCGGCTGGTGCCGACCGGTGACGACGCACTATCGGCGCATCGCGCTCGAAGCGCTCCAGCGCGTCGGGATGCAGGATTACGCGCGCCGGCAGATCAGCCAGTTGTCGGGAGGGCAGCAGCAGCGGGTCTTCCTCGCAAGGGCTCTTGCACAGGACGCCGATCTGTACCTGATGGATGAGCCCTTCGCGGGAGTCGACGCCGCCACGGAACGGGCGATCCTGGAAGTGCTGCAGGACCTCCGCTCGTCGGGGAAGACGGCCATCGTCGTGCATCACGATCTACAGACCGTCGGCGAGTATTTCGACGAAGTGGTGCTGCTCAATATGCGCATCGTCGCCTCGGGTCCGACCGATCTTGTCTTCACCGCCGACAATCTCCGCGCCACTTACGGCGGAAAGCTGGCGCTGCTCGATCAGGTTGGAGACCGGATGAAACAGACCGGAACGGGGCCATGACCGACGAAGTTCTGCGCGTGCTCCTCGCGCGCGACTACAACACGCGGATTGTGCTGCTGGGAACTTCGCTGCTCGGTATCTGCGGCGGAGTCGTCGGCACGTTCATGCTGCTCCGGAAACGATCGCTGGTAAGCGACGTCGTCGGTCATGCTTCGCTCCCCGGCATCGGCGTCGCCTTTCTGGTCATGGAGATGATGAGTCCGGGAAGTGGAAAGTCGCTGACCGGCCTCCTCGTCGGCGCGCTTGTCGCCGGAGTGCTCGGCATTCTCTGCACCACTGGGATCCGCCGATTCACGAAGATCAAGGAAGATGCCGCCTATGCCATCGTCCTCAGCATCTTCTTCGGGCTCGGCATCGCCCTCTTCACGATCATTCAGCGGATTCCTTCCGGAAACGTCGCCGGTCTCAACCAGTTCATTTTCGGCAAGGCCGCCTCGCTGCGCGCCGATGATGTGCAGCTCATCGCGATCGGTTCCGTCGTCGTGCTCGCAATTGTCGCGGCGTTCTTCAAGGAGTTCTCGTTTCTCTGTTTCGACGAAGAATCGGCGGCGGCGGTCGGCTTGCCCGTTCTGGCGCTCGACCTGGTGCTGATGGGACTTGTTGTCGGCGTCTCCGTCATCGGGCTTCAGAGCGTCGGGATGCTCCTCGTCGTGGCCATTCTGATCTCCCCCGCCGCGGCGGCCCGGTTCTGGACGAACGATCTCAAACGCATGACGATCATCGCCGCGTTCTTCGGCGCGGTCGGCTCCATACTGGGAGTGATGGCCAGTGCCGCACTCCCGCGCATCGCCACCGGCTCCATCATCGTTCTCTTCGGCTCGCTGCTCTTTGTCGGCAGCATGCTTTTCGGCACCGAGCGGGGAGTTGTGCGCCGCGCGCTCCTGCATCGCGGTCTGTCGAAGCGCGTCGGCCGGCATGACCTCCTCCGCGCAATCTACGAAGAGATCGAGCCCGCCCTCGCGAATGCGAAGTCGCCGTCGTCGGCCGAAGTCACCAGCCGGCCGTTCTCGTTTGATCGCATTCTGAAAACGCGCTCCTGGAACGCCCCCGAGCTCGAACGATACCTGCGGGATGCAACGCGCACCGGCCTGATCCGCTCCGACGCGTCCGGAAGTTATCGCCTTACCGAGGAAGGGGCCGTGGAAGCGCAGCGCGTCGTGCGCGAGCATCGCCTCTGGGAACTCTACCTGATTAATTACGCGGACGTCGCGCCCGGAATGGTCGACCGGGACGCCGACCGGATCGAGCACGCGCTCGAGCCCGAGGTGGTCGCGGAACTGACGGCGATGCTCTCGTCCCGATATCCCAAACCGGCCATGCCGCCGAGCCCGCACCCGATCGAACCCGCCGCCACGAATTGACGAAACGATGCTGCGCGAGATATCTCATTCCCTCTCAGGCTGGAGCGGCGACGACACCTGGATCGTCATCGTCGGAGCTCTGGCCGCCATGGCCTGCGCACTGCCGGGAGTTTATCTCGTTCTCAGGCGGCAAAGCATGATGGGTGACGCTCTCAGCCACTCCGTGCTCCTCGGGCTTGTGACGGGCTTCGTTGCCGTTCACAAAATCTTCGCGGCCGAATGGATCAGCCGTTCGTCTTACGAATCCATTCGGCAGCCGGCCATGTTTGTCGGCGCGCTCGTCGTGGGGGTGCTCACCGCCGTTCTCACCGAATGGGTGCAGAAGCTGGGACGCGTCGACAGCACGGCCGCGCTCGGCGTCGTCTTCACCACACTCTTTGCGCTCGGGCTCCTCCTGATCCGCATCGAGGCCGACAGCGTCCACATCGACCCCGATTGCGTCCTTTACGGCACGATCGAGACCGTGGTGCTCGATACCGTCGGCAATTCCGACGTCCCACGCGCGGCGATCGCCAACGGTGCCGTTCTCGCAGTCGGACTACTGCTGATGCTCCTGTTCTACAAGGAGCTCAAGATCTCCGCGTTCGATCCGGAGCTGGCGACGACGCTCGGCATCAACGCCCGGGTATTGCATTACACGCTCATGGCGGCAACGTCCATCACGCTCGTCGCAGCGTTCGAGAGCGTCGGCAGCATTCTGGTCATTGCGATGCTCATCGTGCCCGCCGCGACGGCGAGTCTTCTGACCGAGCGGCTCTCGGTGATGATTCTGCTCAGCCTCGTCATCGCGACCGTGAGTTCCCTCCGCGGGCACGCGGCGGCCATCACGCTTCCCGAGGTCGTTTTCGGCAGTCTCGGTTTTCCGGTAGGCCGCTGCGCCAGCACGGCCGGGATGATGAGCGCCGCGGCCGGCGTGTTCTTTGTCTCCGCGGTTCTCTTTGCTCCGAAGCAGGGGGTGCTGAGCCGCGCAGTGAGCCAGGTGAGACTCAGCCTCAAGATTC
>JBFWWA010000419.1:0-5029 GCA_050246455.1 Planctomycetaceae bacterium | reverse complement strand
CAGGCGATGATCCCGCGCAGGCCATACGTGATTGCCGGCATCCCCGGTCCGTACTGGCTCGTGTCGCTGATGACTGCGACGTCGCAAGCGAGGTTTTTCCGCTCCGCCTCCAGGAATCGATCGAGATTGTTGCTCCCGACTTCCTCTTCCCCCTCGATCACAAAGCGGACGTTGACCGGCAGCTTCCCGCGCGTTTTGATCCAGGCCTCGACCGATTTGACGTGCGTCCACATCTGTCCTTTATCGTCCGTGGCGCCGCGCGCATAAATGCGCCCGTCGCGCACCGTCGGCTCGAACGGCGGGCTTTCCCACTCGTTAAGCGGATCGGGTGGCTGGACGTCATAGTGACCGTAGATGAGAACCGTCGGCGCCCCCGGCGCGTCAAACCGGCTGCCGACGACAATTGGATGACCGTCGGTCTCGACGATCCGGGACTCGACCCCCGCGGCCGTCAGTCCATCCAGAACAAACCCGGCGGCGCGGCGCACTTCATCCCGGCAACTGGAATCGGCGCTCACACTTCGGATGCGCAGGAAACTTTTCAACTCGTCGACGTACCGATCGGCATTCCGCTCGACGTACTCCTGCACATCCCGCGTCATCCTCGACTCCGTTCCAGAAACGATCTCGGCTGATTATCTCTTCGGCCGTTTGAACTCTTGCTCTCCGGAGACTTCTTCTTCCTTGAATCCAATCTTTTCGACGGGGAGACCGGTCTGCGGTGTGTCGACTTCGGCGCTGTCTTCGGAAAACGTCTCGAACTCCGGAACAACGACCGGAATCTCGCGGCTATAGTCTTCCTCTTCAAGGGTCTGCACCGGCTCGGGGGGGCGGGTTGCTCCGGCAGCGCGAGAGTCTTCAACGTGATTGCGATCGGATCGTTTCTCCTGCAGCGGCGCCTTTTCAACAGAGAGTGCGTAACGGAGGTCGCCGATCATGATTTCGTCACCGACGTTCAATCGAACGTCCTTGCGGATCGCCTGACCGTTCACTCGAATCCCGTTCATGCTCCCCAAATCTCGGATCACGAAGTTATTGTTCACCTGAGCGATAGCGCAATGTTTCCGGGAAACCTTGCGGCTCCGCGTGAGGACGATGTCGCATTCCGGATGGCGGCCGATAAACACGATGGCCTTGTCCAGAGGGATCTTCATTCCCTTGTGTTCAATGGGAGTGAGAAACGCGATCATCCGGCCAAGCTCCAGAGATGACGAATGTCTAACAGCTTCATCCATCATAACGACCCGCCCGACCCCGGGGAACGTGCATCGTCGGCGACCGGATTTATGCTAGGACCGCCCGATTGCCCGGTTTCTCCCGGTCGACCAGGATTTCAGCACCTCGGAATAGACCTCCAGCGTCCGCGACGCAATTGCCCGCGGAACGTAACGGGAAGCGACATCGGCCCGGGCGGCTGCCCCCAGCTTCGGGGCGAGGTCCGGTTCGCTCAGAATCCGCTGAAGCGCATCGGCCAGTTTCCGCGAATCAGCCGGCGGCACGAGCAAGCCGGTCTTCCCGTCCTTGACGATCTCCGCGAGCCCCCCCGTCCCGCTTGCAATGACCGGACAACCGACCGCGAGCGCCTCGAGCGCCGTGTTGCCGAAAGTTTCGTAGCGAGAGGGGATGACCGTGACAAAACCTCGGCGTCGAAACTCCTGAATCTCGGAAAGTCGCTTCGGTCCATGAATGTGAACTCTCGTCCGCACGTCCGCCGGAACATTCCGCTCGAGGTATTGTTCGAGCGAAATCGACCTTCCGTCGGCGCCGGCAATTCTCCGATCGGGCCCGATGAAATCGAGCTTCAACTCCGGACGGTTCGCCGCGACCTGCGCAAAGGCGTCGATCAGGACATCCGCACCCTTGTGGAGGTCGAACCGTCCCACAAACACGATGCGGTTTCGATCGCATTCCGAAGGCGACCAGCTCGGCCCCATCTCGCCCATCTCGATGGGATTCGGAATCACCACCGCTTCCGGAAGCGGCAGCTCATAATACGCCCGCGTCTGGTTCAGAACATCGAGCGAGGGCGCGGTGATTGCATCCGCCGTCTCGATCGCCTTGCGCTCGGCGGCGATCCGCTGGAAGAACTCCGAGTTCTTCGCGGCCCCGTTGATCTCGCCGTTCAGAAACCATGGCCCATGCAGCCGCACCACGATCGGCACGCGGCGCGAGCGAATGAGGCCGACGGCATGCCCGAACGCTTCTTCCATCTGCAGGATTTCGATCGGAAAACGGTCGGCCGCATGCCGGAAGGCGTTCAAGAGGCTGCGTTGATACTGCGGCGGCACGAACGATGTGGAAACGACCCGGCGAATCCGATCAAGACCCCGCGTAACCGTTCCCGCCTTCTGTTCGAAGTCACGGATGTCGACGGCGCGCGGATCGGAATATCCTTCCTGCACTTCCCAGCCGAGGATCACCGGCTCGACACCGAGGCTACGGAACCCGGCAGTGAGTCGCGATGTATACGAAACAATCCCGTTCGGCTGCGCACCAATCGGCCACGCCGGCGTCACCAGGGCGACACATCGGGGGTGCGCAACAATCATGTTTCGCCCGCTGAATGAATCGACGCCCCCGCGCGCTTCACGAACGGTGCAACACGCTCGAAGATGCGCGACTCGGGACGGACGAACACGGCGTCATACTTTGGAATCTGATCGCGTCCCTCCGCCGGAAACAATTCGAGCAGCTTCTCCCATCGAGCGGAAACGAGTTCGACACGAAACGCTTCGAAGCCGTGCTCCGCCATGTGGCGATGCAGGATCTCGCGAGAGTGCCCCGCTTGCCGCAACATCGAGTCGGAGATTTCCGCAATCACGACGACTTCCGGTCGGGCGAGAATCGCAGACATCGCGGAAAGCGCCTGGACTTCATGTCCCTCGACGTCAATTTTGATGACGGTCGGCCTTGCAGGGTCGAGTTTGGGTGCAAAGTCGTTCCCGACAACAGTTCGGATTTCGACGAAATTCTCTCGCCGATTCTCCAAGGGGTTGAGCGATCCAATCCCGGTGTGTGAGCCGGTAAGAAAGAGACGCGATGTTCCGGCAACGTCCGAAAGCGCCGCGGGAACCGCTTCGAAATTGATCAGCCGGTTCTCTTCCAGGTGCTGAGTCAGGCGGCGAATTGCGACAGGGTTCGGCTCGAACACAAAACCCCGCCCCTCGGGACCAATCCGTCCCGCGGCGGTCAGCATTGTCATGCCGATGTTCGCACCGACGTCCAGATATTGATCGCCCGGCCGGAGTACTTCCGTGAGCAGACGGTCGATGTCCTGCTGATAGAACCGGCCGCTGAAATACGCTCTCCGATCCGACCAGTCCTGCAGATCGAGAAACATCAACTGCCCATGCCTGCCGCGAACTCCCGGCTGCAGTCCCGTGGGCCAATTCCGGTCGATCTCCTCGACTTCAAAATACGGGCCGCCGCCGATGCGCCGGTAGAGGGCATGCCAAAGCATATCGACGCGTCGGACATCCGTCGGCCAGAGTCGCATGAATGCGGCAAGCATCCTCCAGACCCATGGCAACGACGCCGCAGGTTTGATCTCGGCAACTCGAGAATCCACAACCGCCGTCGCGGTACCAATCAACTCCGACATTTTCCATCCGCTCCTCGAAATTCGACAATGATCGAATTTCTAGATCGCATCAAGCGAGGAATGATCCCTCATAATGCGACCGATGACTCTGGTCAGCGTTAACAACACGATGATCAGACTCCTTTCAAGATCTGCACAAGCCTCTGGAAAAGATCGAATGTCCCGATCCAGACCGTCCAGACGCCGGCCATCCAGCCCGCCAGCATCAATGCAAATGCCAGCATTTCCCGGACCGGATTGAAGACGCCGAGCCGTCCTTGCCCGAACCATAGCACAAACAGTACCGGAATTTCCGCCACCACCGTCGACCAGACCACGCCGTGAAGCCCCCCGTACCACCATCCAATGGGGATGGCAATGACAATCATCAGCGCGCGGACGAATCGGGACAACGTCACGAACTTCGGTGTGCCGGATGCCACACAAACGGCGCTGCTCGGCTCGAAGAGACACCGGACGGCAGTCCGCAAGCAGAGCACCTGCAGCATCCATCCCGCCGCCAGGTAGCGGTCGTCGTAAAGCAGGTCGACGATCTGGGGGCCGGTCGCGGCAACAAAACCCAAGGCCGGCAGATGCATGGCATCGACTCCAACCCGCGCCTTGTAGAAGACTTCAGCCATTCGCGCGGGGGCGTCACGATGCGTCCGGCTGAGCGCCGGCATGATCACATTCCGGGCCATCTGCATGTTCAGTCGCGCGAAGGGCTCGCTGAGGTTGAACGCCATCGCATAAATCCCCAGCGTCGCCATATCGACGTAGTAGCCAAGCAGCAGACGGTCGGTCTGCCGGGCGATGAATTCCAGCATGCTCGACAGGAAAATCCATTTGCCCAGTTCGAAGAGCGTCCGAAGCGCCGCCTTCTCCCAGCGGAAACGACTCGAAATTCCGCGAAGAAACGTGTGCGACAGGATCAGAGTTGCAGAGACCTCGACAAGCGCACCGCCAACCAGCGCCCAGACCGAGCGGAAAATGTAGGCGCACGATATCGTCGTCACGATTCCCGCGACCTGCGCGATGAGCGTCATTGCCGTCAAGCGGCCGAGTCTCATATGCCGTTTGGCGGTGAGAATCGAGCTCGAATAGAAGCCTTCGAGCACACAGGTCAGCCCGATGACCGGGACGAGCCTCAACAGCAGCGACTCGTCATACAGCCGCGCCATCGGCCATGCCAGCGCGCACGCCGCGAGCCACAGGTAATTGCCTCGCAGCACCTGGACGGTCCACGCGGTGTTGACGAAATCGGGATCGTCCCCGCGTTTGTCTCGCAGAATGGCTGGACCTTCCCCCATGGCCGAAAACATCGCCAGCCCCTCGAGCAGGGCGTAACTGAGGCTGATGAATCCGAACACTTCCGGCATCAGCAGCCGAGTCAGAATGAGGTTGCTGACGAGCTTGAGAACCTGGCCTGCGCCGAATCCGAAGATCGTA
>JBFWWA010000418.1:0-5031 GCA_050246455.1 Planctomycetaceae bacterium | reverse complement strand
CGGTCGAGCCGGTGACGACTACTTCGCCCGATTCGGGAAACACTTCGTGTTCGCGCTGGCGCGCGACGGAGAGGGCCGCAGTAAATCCCGCCGTGCCGTAGCGCATCGACTCCTCGGCCGTCATCCCGGCCGGCATCGGGATGACCCACTCTGCCGGCACGCGAATGTATTCGGCCCAGCCACCCCATCGACCCGCGCCGAGATCGCAGCCGGTGACGAGGACCACGTCGCCGGGACGAACCTCCGCCGATCGACTTTCGACAACCGTGCCGGCCGCATCAATCCCGGGAACGTGCGGAAACTTCCGCGCCACTCCGGCGTGCCCGGTAGCCGCGAGCGCATCCTTGTAATTGAGCGACGAGAATTCGACGCGGATCAGCACATCCCCATCGGGGAGCTCGTGCATCGGTCGCTTCTCGATTCCGGACTCAATCTGGCCGTTGCCGGTTTTGCGAACGAGGTAACAGAAGAAGTCTGACACGCGGAACTCTTTCGAGTGAAAGGAGATGGGCTCGCTGCTTGCGCACATTATACGCATTTCTCATGTGCGCTACATGTTTCATCTGCGCCTCAGAAATCTTTGCATTTTACATCGGCGCATCAGCGCCGCGCGCATTGACGCTCAGCGGATCCGTGGAATAATCGCTCGCGTTGGATGACCGATGCGATTGAAAACGACAAACACTTTTCACGGAACTTTCCCATGGTCGCCTGGAATGAACTGACCGGCTCCCCCTCGTTCGAAGTTCAGCCTGACGGTGCAGTCGCCGAGCGACGCGGCCTGATTGCGTGGGGCGAACTCGATGAGCACGTCGCGGAAATCTTTCCACCTTCGGAAACCGAAGGAACGGCGATCGGCCAGGGGGCAGGTGCTCCCTTTCCCGGTCGCCCGTATCTCCGCGCCGACTCAATCCGCATTCAGCCGTTCGGCGATCGGATCATCGGGCCGGATGATTCTCAGGAGTTCACATCCGCTCCGGAGTACGCACAGGCGGTCCTGACGGTCCGCTACGCGACGCCGAAAGATGCGCAGTCCGAAGACGAATCGAACGACGAAGGAGACCCCGCCCCGTTTCTCAGGCATCGCTGGAGCGTGGGGGGGGAATTTCTGTCGCTCCCCGCGTCGGGACTTGAATGGGCCGAATCGAGCGACGTCGTGCCGGAAGACATCAACGCCGGAATCTTCGTCCCGACGATCGAGCACGAGATCCGCATGCCGCGCGTGACCGCTCCCCCGTTCTCGGCTATCCGCGACCGGATCGGCACGGTGAACTCCACGGCGATTTCGTTCTCGACCGGAGCGATCGATCCCGAGACGCTGTTGTTTCTCGGCGCGGAGATGGAGCGCGAGGTGATGTCGGACGGCTCGCGCGCCTGGAACGTGTCGTATCGATTCAGCGAGCGCCGCGTCTACCCGCAGGATCAGGATCCCGAAGCGGTCGGCTCCGGCGGCTGGAACCATTGCTGGCTCGGCGGCAACACCGACGGCGGCTGGTTCCGCCTGCTGCGCAAGAACAGCTCGGGAAGCGATCAGAATCTGTTCCGAAAAACCAGCTTCAGTGAACTCTTCCAGCCGGAGCCCGCCTGATGAACGGCAATCATCCTCTGTTTCCGAAAGTCCGGCCCGGCCAGCGCATCGCCGCCGACTATCTCAACAACGTCACCGATGCGCTCGAACGGATCGGCCGGTTCGGCGACCACGTCAACGGACTCGCCACTTCCGCGGGAGTTCATCGTCGGCAGTACGACGACGGGCCGAAGTTCCGCACCTTTCAACTCGAAGACCGCCTCTCGCGCTCGATCAGCACGACCGCCAAACGCATGGCCTGGGACGGAGAAGAATGGGTCGAGCAGGGAGAGGTGGTCACGCTCTACGGCGATTTCTTCCGCGGGTACGGCTTCGCGGGGGATATCGTGCAGGCGAACTTTCAATCGGTCCCTGCGCGCTGGTACGCCACCGGATCCGGGCACACGCTCATCCGTGGAAAGCTGGCCTACGAGCTGCTGAGCGGAGGCTCGGGAACGCTCGATGTCTGGGAATGGGATCCTGACGAACAGATCTGGTCCGAATCGGATCCACTCAAGCAGGTTCCCATCTGGGAGGCCGTCGGTCTCGAAGAGCAGCTCGAACTGGAAACGCTTGTCCTCTGCAGCTGGCATGAGCAGGGAGAGATCTGGATCGCGACTGGTGCCGCCTGTCCCGCGACTTGACCTGAACGTTCGCCGCGGCGAATCCCGCGCAACCATTGATTCCGATTCGTGCAACGTTTGAAGAACTTCCGGCGTTTCCTCAAAGGCTGCACAAAATTTCCCGAAAACGAATCGGCGAGTTCGACCGCCTCCAACAGGAAAAGTGAATCATCATGCTCCTCTACCTCTGGGGAATCACTCGCTGTTGTTGCGGAGCACCGGTTCCCGACGCCTACTGCCTCGGCGGACTGGCAGCCAACCCCAACGACGTCATCGCTCAAGTCGACGGCTACCGGAATGCGACCGATGCCTGGAGTTCGTGTGCCGCGCTTCCCTTCGCGCGGCGACTCCATGCCGGCGCATTCACGGGCGGTTTCGGATATGCGGTCGGCGGACAGAGCACGACGGCGCAGATCGACGACCACGACGAATACGCGCCGGTCTCCGATTCATGGGCAGCGCGAACGGCGTTTCCTTCTCCCGCGCGGAATCAGCTCGCGGCCGTCGGAGTTTCCATCGACGATGCGCCGAAGCTGTTCGCGTTCGCCGGCCAGCACTTCAGCGGCGTGCCGAACGATCACGTTCGCAACGACGAGTACGATATCGTGGGAGATGCCTGGAGCAGCAAAGCCGACAAGCCGGCTCCGGCGCTGCGCGCTCCGGCGTATGCGGAAGTCGCGGGCAACATTTACTCCTGGGGAGGTTTCGCAGGGGACGGAACCACCTTTGGTGGATCGTTCCGCAGCGATAATGACGAATACGATCCGATCGGTGATGCCTGGTCGTCGCGCGCCGAACTTCCGGCACCGGCCCGGGACGCCATGATGGGAGGGGGCTCGATCGCAGGAAAAGGATACGCACTCGGCGGCCGTTCGGCCGCGCCGAATTCCGGCGTCGACACTCTCGACGAGTACGACCCCGCCGGCGATGCCTGGACGACGCGCGGCCCCTCGCCCGTTCCGCGCTGTTTCATTGCGGCCTGTTCCTGTGAATCGCGCCTGCACGGATTCGGCGGCAACCACCTGACGGAGAGTCAGACGGTCAATCATCAATGCTACGAGCCGGCGACCGACAGCTGGCTGACCCTCGAATCGCTCCCCCCGTTCGAGCGGACCCAATCAGCGGCGTTCGCGCGGTGACAGGCTGGAACGTTCCGAATGCTGGCGACCCGACGGAAATTCAACGGGAGTTCAGAATGCCGGATTTCGATTTACCAGAAGCCTGTAGCCCGCAGCCTGACGCCCTCTCCGACAGCGGCCACAGTCGCTTCCAGATTGAACACTTCATCGCGACGCGCGGGAACTGGACCCCCTGGGGAAAACTCCAGCAGGCGCGGCGGGAACTGCGGAAGCGACGATTCGCCGAAACCGAGCTGAAGGACGACATCGAGCTCGCGGAAATCGAACGGACCGAAGTCGGGCGGCGGTGGTGCTTCCGATCAACAACCCGTCGCCGCCGGGATCTCCGTCTGCGGCAGCTCGACCGGCGCATCGCCGAGCTGAAGCGGAGTCGCGCGTCGAATCAGCGGGAGCTCCGCGAATTCGAGACCATCGAACGCCATTGCACGGAGCTTGTCGGCCCGGTCACTCCCGAGCGGCAAGCCGCGCTCGATGCCGAGACCTGGCGGACCCGCATCCGCGCAATGGCGGCCATCGACGTCCTCACGCGCGGAGGGATCTCCCACGCCACTCTGGAACTGATCTGTGCGATCCCGAAACCGGAACGGGAATCGATCCTGCGCGAGATTCGCGCAGCAATCGAAACAGGACGCGATCGGCCGGAAAGCGCCCTGCTCGGCTGGCTCGACGCCGGGGACGCCGAGACGACTAGCCGCCGGCCCCCGAGCCGGCATCTTGCGGAAGCTGGCCGCTGATCTCGACGTCGCGGATCTGAATGATGGTATCGAGCTGCGTCGTTGCGAGAACTTCCCGAAAGTCGGGCGAGGGATTGCAGACGGCAACTTGCACTCCGAGGTTTCGCATCGATGCAATCACGCCGAGCATCCCGCTGGGAACAAGCCGCACCCCCGTCAAATCGAAGACGAGTTCCTTGCAGTCATGCAATCGAACGAGATTACAAAGGATCTGCCGGGACTCGGCGATGCAGTAGTCGCTCGGAAGATCGTTGCCGCCGAAACCGACGACGATCAGCCGTCCGACTTCGTAAAACTTGAGAAGGCCCGAAGTGGACGACGCCTTCCCGGACGGGCTCTCGAGCTCCTGGGAACTCTGTTCGAGCTCCGGGCTGGAACCACCAATGATCACCGAACTTCCATCAAGCGTGCCGGAATCAGTAGCCATGGCGTCTCCTCGAAATGGAGACTCAGGGTGATCGAACTCGCGAGAGGAATCCCAATGGACGCCGCAAGCGGTCAATCAGAGATCGGTATCGCAAACGTCAATGATCGAATCGAGCTCCGTGAATGCGAGTGTGTCGCGAATCTCATCGGAAGGATGATAGACGGAAACATCCACCTTGTTGCGGCTCAGCCACGCCATCAGCCCCAGCATCAGGCTCGGCACCACTTTCACGCCGGCCAGATCGAAGGCGACGTCGTTCGCGCTATGTTCCTGAATCAGCTTGAGAAGGTTGTCGCGAAAGGCGGTAAACCGGTGGTCGTCCGGAATTCGAGGACCGCTGAAACCGACCACCACGCGTTTTCCGGTTTGGAGTACTCGGTACATCGACGGCAACGTGGTCATGTGGCCCTCACTCTCATCACCCGGGAGACTTCTCCGCGATCCGCATCGCGAGCTCATACGCGTCACGAACTTCGACGTAGCAATCGGCGAATCCATACGCGGCCATGGCGAGCAGCAGGAATCCCGCACCGATCAGAAA
>JBFWWA010000417.1:0-5037 GCA_050246455.1 Planctomycetaceae bacterium | reverse complement strand
CTCAGGGAAAGCGCCAGGCTGGGCCACCCTCGCGCGATTTGCTTTTCACATCGGTCGAGTTGACGAGGCTACTCCGCCCGGAGCCTCTCGGCGAGGCCTGAGGCACCATTGATTCCGTAAATAGCGTTCAAGGCGCTGTTGGGGTTCGTCTCCATGGCCAGCTGTACGAATTCGATGAATCGTTTCGGTGACTCGCGCCGCACGAGATGCTCCACGATGGCATGGCTTTGCCCGTAGAAGGCGGCTCGCTGCGTTCCCGGCGGGTAACCGGTGCAGCTAAGCAAGGTCTCGAGTGGAATGGTCGTTCGCGTCTGCTTCGCGTGCCGGAAGTCAACGCGGTGACGATTCTGCTTTTCCTCGGAATCGCTCAGGAGCGCCAGCCCCTCCTCCGCCCATTTCGGCGGGGCCTGCATCGGAAAACGGTCAGCGAACAGCACGTGAACCAGTTCGTGCTGGAGAGCGGAGAAAGTGGCGGTGTCCGCTCCGGCGAATAGATCAATCCTTCGTTTCGTGACGAGCCCGTTCGTCAGTCCGACCGAGGCGCTTCCGCTCGTTTGGGATCCCGTCGCGCCGACGGCTTGGAGGTATTGGGCACGCGTCCGATGCAGCACAATTTCACACTTCGGCGCCCACGGCTCGGCATCAGCCGTACCGAACAGGTTGGATTGAAGATCGGTCCGGACTTTTTCGCAGCGCAGAACAAATTCGGCGAGGTCCGGTCCCGAAGGATGCGTGCGGACCACAAAGTTCGCCGATTCACCGACAGGAAGCGCGGTTGAAGGACCTGCCGGTGAGATCATGCTCACGTGACTGGACGCGATTGAGCTCGCCACCTGGGCGGCCATCCCTGGCATCGCGGGATCTCCCCCCAGCGCCAGAAGGGCGAAAAGAACGGTCACGGAACGACTCAGATGTCTTGATGGGATGAAACGGGAACTCTCACACTCCCATCGACCATCGCAATCAGAGTGCCCGGGACGATTACTATCGGCCGTTTCTTCCCGTCGTCTCGCTGCAAATATCTCTGCGTGCGCGAGTTAGAATCGTTCATCAGCCGCAGCGCGAATCATCCGCTGAACTCAGAAGTGCCGTAGTTCTACGCAAACAGTGCCTCAGGATCTGGCTGCATCGGGGTGGTCGTTTTCCAACCACCCGTATTCCACCGGAAGATTGTTGAAGGATTTTTCTTCGTTATCGGGTTCGGAAGCGTAGTATAGACTGACATGAGAACTCAGCGCGCTATCTGCCGTTCGATTCTCGTCGCGGGTCTGTCGATCTGCGTCAGCATGTCCAGCTTTTATCCGCAGCTGGTCGCTGCAGAATGGCGGGCGATGCATCCCGGTTTCGCGCCGGTGAACTCGGCTTGCTGCTGCGGCACGAAAGAGGGAACGTGCTGCGGTCGTGCCTGCTGCCAGATCCCCGGCAAGAGCGAGAACTCTCCGGTCACGCCGGTTCGCTCCAGTTACCAGTCGGAGCCGCTGGGATTCTGGAACGCGGCGGGAGATTCGATCCATCCACCAGCGGGCAGCGACGCGATCCTCGCTGAAACATCCGCTCGCACCTTGAGCGGCCGTTTGACGTTGGTTGAATTGAGCATTCGAATCAACACTTAGGTCGACCCACGGCGCCCAGCGTGCGCGCCGATCCTGGCTTGTGCGACCGTTTCCATTCTTTTTGTTCCTCGCGCATGCGCCGAAGTTGCGTCGGGCAATCGATTGTGCATGCGCGGAAATGGAGATTCCCATGCAAAACTTCAAACTCCGTTTCGCAGCTGTTACTGCAGCCGTTGCCGCGCTTCTGGTCGTGTCCGCAACCGGAACCGCATTCGCGGGACATCGTGCCGGGCATCGTTCCGCCTGCTGCTGCCAGGGTCAAACCATGTATCAGCAGCATCATGCGACCATGTTTCAGGCCGGCGACAAGGTGGTCGTCTCAGGCGATCACGCAATGCTCATGAGCGGGACGGAAAAACTGATGGACGTTCCCAAAGGGCATGCATTCCAGGTCACGAGAGTTCACGGCAATTGGCTGGGAGCCGAAATCGATAGGGACGGCAAGAAAACGACCGGCTGGATCGCGTCGAATCAGGTTGCTGGCTCTCAGGACCGAGTTGCCGGCGCGATGCCACAGGACGAACGACGCTCGTTCTCCTATGAACCGTCAAATGTCCAGCCGCAAGCTCCGGCGTATCAGACCTACCCCAGTTACCCGACCTATCGGAGATACGCATCTCCCCGCAAGGAGCCGTGGCAGTATCCGAAGACAGACCCGCGCCGCTACGGCAGCGGCCTGTGATCCCGGTGGGCGTGAACCGTCATGATGGCGTGGTTCGCGATTGACGATCGCCGATCCGCACTGTCGGTAACGACAGTGCGGTTCTTTTTTCAAGCCGTTTCGCGAAAACAGCTTGCGCAAAGGTTCACCGGATCCTGGTCGTGGTAGAGGGTCGACTTGGAAGTGCGAATTGAAGTGTGAAATTGCCGTAAATTCTGCCTCAGCCGCCCCTTGGGCAGGAATTCCCCTTTTCTCCCAGTCGTTAAATCGATAAGATGCACCGTCCCCGATCTTCCGCAACTCGGACCACCGGTTGCTGCAGGATGCGCGGCCGAGGGATCGCTTAAGCCGCGTTGGGGAAAACCTTCCCGAACGACCCCCCTAGAATTGTTCGAGCGGGAACGGGGATTCGTTTCCCTCGAGCGCTCACGAGAGTTCGGCGCCGGGCGAGGGCGCAACGACGGCCGGTCAGGCCCGTCGAGTTCGACTCGCCAACCATCTGGGAAACGTCCATATGTCGAGCCGTCACGTAAGACGGCGGGGGAACCGTTTTCGACCCTTGTTTGTAATTGAACAGGTCCCATGAAGAACGTTTTGAAGCATCGGAACATCGGAATCTCGGCGCACATCGATTCGGGCAAGACCACCTTGACCGAGCGAATTCTCTTTTACTCCGGGCGCATTCACCGAATGCTGGAGGTCAAGGGGGGCGATGGCGGCGCGACGATGGACTTCATGGACCTCGAACGCGAGCGGGGTATCACTATCACCTCCGCCGCAACCTCGGTCATGTGGCAGGACCACACCATCAACGTCATCGACACGCCGGGGCACGTCGACTTCACCGTGGAAGTCGAACGCAGCCTTCGCGTTCTCGACGGCGCGGTCCTCGTTCTTTGTGCCGTCGGCGGCGTGCAGAGCCAGTCGCTCACCGTCGATCGCCAGATGAAGCGTTACCATGTGCCGCGCATCGCGTTCATCAACAAGATGGACCGCATCGGCGCGAATCCCGACTCCGTCATCAAGCAGATCCGCGAGAAGCTGGGGGTCACTCCCCTTCCGCTCCAGATGCCGATGGGCCGCGAGTCTGCATTCGCCGGCGTCATCGACCTCATCACCATGCAGGCGGTCTACTTCGACGGCACTCAGGGTGAAAAAATCCGTCGCGAGGAAATCCCGGCCGAGTTCGCCGACCAGGCGAAAGTCGCCCGCAACGAAATGCTCGAGACTCTTTCGCTCTATAGCGACGAGCTGATGGAAGCTCTGCTCGAAGAACGCGAAGTCTCCGCGGCTGAAATCTACCCGATTATCCGCGATGCCTGTCTCGGCCAGGAACTGACCCCGGTCATGATGGGTACCGCCGTCAAGAACAAGGGAGTGCAGGAACTCCTCGACGCCATCATCCGCTTCCTCCCGGCTCCGACCGATCGCGAAATCACCGCGACCGATCTCGCTGCCGAGCGGGCTGCTGCCAAGGCGGGCGAAGAGAAGCCGCCGCGCAAGGTTCTTTCGACCTCTCCGAACGACCCGCTCGTTTCGATGGCCTTCAAGACCGTCCAGGAACAGTTCGGCCAGTTGACCTACTTCCGCCTCTATCAGGGGAAGATCACCAAGGGCGAAAGCTTCACCAACATGCGAACCGGCAAGAAGGTTCGCTTCGGCCGCCTGGTCCGCATGCATGCCGATGAGCGCGAAGACCTCGATTCGGCCGAAGCGGGCGACATTATTGCCGTCGTCGGCGTCGACTGCGCCTCGGGCGACACGTTCTGCGGTGAGGGTGCGGAATACGCACTCGAAAGCATCTGGGTTCCGGAACCCGTCATGCGGCTTTCGATCGAGCCGCTCAAGCGGGACGGTGCCGACAAACTCGCAAAGGCGCTCGAGCGCTTCCGCCGCGAAGACCCGACTTTCCACGTCCAGACCGACCAGGAATCGGGCCAGACCATCATCGCCGGCATGGGCCAGCTGCACCTCGAAATCTACATCGAACGCATTCGCCGTGAGTACAACTGCGAATGCCTCGTCGGCGAGCCGAAGGTCGCGTACCGCGAGTGCCCGACCAAGGCGGTCGAGTTTAACTTCAAGCACAAGAAGCAGACCGGCGGTTCGGGCCAGTACGCTCACGTCGTCGGCAAGCTCGTTCCGCTTCCCGAAGATGCGGCCATGACCTACGAATTCGTCAACGAGATTTCTCAGGGACGCATTCCGAAGGAATACATCTCGCCGGTGGATGAAGGCTTCAAGCGGGCGCTCGTCAAGGGCCCCCTCTGCGAGTGCGAAGTCGTCGGCGTACAGATGGTTCTGCAGGACGGAAGCTATCACGACGTCGACTCGTCGGAAATGGCGTTCAACGTCTGCGGCTTCAACTGCATGCGAGAGACACTGAAGAACGCGAAGATGGCTCTGCAGGAGCCGATCATGAAGCTGGAAGTCGAAGTTCCCGAAGAGTTCCAGGGACCGGTCACCGGTCACATTTCGAGCAAGCGGGGTCTCATCACCTCGACCGAAGCGCGCCAGGGAACGAGCGTCATCCTCGCGGAAGTGCCGCTGGCGAACATGTTCGACTACGCCAACGAGCTCCGCTCGATGACGCAGGGCAAGGGTGGCTTCAGCATGGAGTTCGCCCGCTACAAGCTTCTGCCGGGCAACCTGCAGGACGAAGTCGTCGCCCGACGCCGCGCCGAAAAAGAAGAGCGGATGGCGGTCGCGAACTGATTCGCATCGTCTTCAACTCAGCGAAAGAACAAGCCCGGGGAATTCGTT
>JBFWWA010000416.1:0-5054 GCA_050246455.1 Planctomycetaceae bacterium | reverse complement strand
AGGCCGAGCCCGGTCCCCTTGCCATCTTTCCGCTGCGTGAAGAAGGGCTCGAAGAGGTTGTCAATTACATCCTGCGACATGCCGCAGCCGTTGTCTCGGAAAGTGAGCACGACCTGCCCCGCCTGTTCGGTGATGGAGATTGTGAGCACACCGCCGCTCTCCATCGCCTCGAGGGCGTTGGCGACAAAGTTGAGGACGACCTGCTGGATCTCGGGACCGTTCGCATCGATCGGGCACGGCGTCTTGCGGTCAAACTCGATCTGGCGGTCATGATACTTCGTCATCGGGCGGACCAGCGCGAGGACTTCGTTGACGATTGCGGTCAGGTCGTGCCGGCTCCGGGCCTCGCCGTTGCCGCGGGAGAATTCCAGGAGCTTCCGCGTGATCTGCTGGCAGCGGAACGCTTCGCGCTGAATCATTCCGAGGTACTGCCGCATGACGTCGACGTTCTGCTGTTCTTCCTCGGTGCGCGGCTCGACGAGCCGGGTCTCGAGCGATTCGGCGGCGAAGGCGATGGCCTGCATCGGGTTGTTGATCTCGTGCGCGACGCCCGCCGAGAGGAATCCGATTCCCGCCAGCCGTTCGGAGCGGACGAGCTGCTTGAACCGGTCGCGGACCTGCTGATCGAGATCGTCGCGGATTTCCTGAAAGTTGTCGGTCATGCAGTTGAAGGCATCGGCCAGGTCCGACATTTCCTCCGGCGCGGGGAGCTGCACCCGGTAGTTGAAGTCTCCCTGTGCGACGCGCATTGCCCCCTGATGGAGCTTATGCAGCGGCTTGAGGACATACGTCCGCCCGTAGATCACGAGGATCACGAAGCCGACCAGCACGGTGACGCTCGAAAAAATCATCAGGCTCATGCCGCTGTCGTATGCTTTTTTGGCGTGCTCGACGGCATCCTGATATCCGAGCGCGAACGGCGGCAGGCTTTGAATCTGCAGACGCAGTTCGGCAATATCCCGCTGCATTTCGCTGAGCGTGGCATGCCCGAGCAGCGGTTCGGACTTGAGCCGATCGCTCTGCTGCTTCAGAGCGTTCACGATTCCCCGCGTATTGCGGAGCGCGTCGGACGTCAGCTGGCGCGCTGCCATCTGCTGCGGGGCGAGGGGAAGGTCCTCGATCTTCCGGTTGTAAAGGTTAATCTTCTTTTTGATGTAGTCGAGCTGCTCATCGAACTTGCTGAGCTGCGTCGTTTCGAACTTCTTGAGGACTTCATTATACTTCTGCAGCTGGCTCGGCGAACCGGGAGTGGTTTCGGCAAGGTCGGCAAAGGCGTAAAGCGCCGGCAAAGTGAAGTCAAGATTGACGACCGCTTCCAGAAGCTCCTCGCGCGCAACTCGATCTTCGAGGCTGTCGGAGAGCTCTTGTACGATCGCCTCGTTCGTGACGAGGCTGGAGATTCCCCCGCCGGCGAGCGTGAGGAGCATGACCACCACCAGCATCATTCCGAAAAAGAATGTGCGCCGGATGGTTCGGGTGAAGAGCAATGCGACCTCCCTGTCAGCGGCCCGGCCGCGAACTCCGCGCGGCTTCGAATCGGCGGAAGTCTAACATTCCGGCTCTGCCGCCGACAAGACTTGTCGGCAGGAGCAACTGGAAACCGAGCCTACGGCTTTGTTTTTGCAGCCGGACCGGGAGCGGGAGTCGGCATGGGGGTGGTCGGCGGGGGCGTGGTTCCCGTGGGAGGGGCTGCGGGGCGCCCCCACTTCGCCTCGCGGCTCGCCTGCTTACGAAACTGATGCAGTCCGATCATCAGGATGTCGATCACCTTGCCGAAATCGGCGAAGGCGCGCGTGTATTCATGCTTATCGAGCGAGTCCTTGGCCTTTCGGTAAGCGGCTTCGTGCACCGACCAGTCGATTGTCCAGCCTTCATCGGTCGCGGCGCGCTGCAGTTCCGATTCGATCGCCGCGAGGTGACTCAGAAAGCGGCGATTGAACTTGGCGGAAGCCGTACGATACGGCCGCCAGACGCGAGTTTCCGCCGCCTCGGAATCATCGGCACCCAGTTGTGCACGCGGGCGCTTTTCCAGCCAGTAGGCGAAAAGACCGACCGCAGCGAAGGCCGCAATGGCCGCAGCCGCGACACCCTGCAGAAAATAACCGAAGAGCGAAAGCGAGACTCCGCCGACGAACGTCAGCACCACCATCCAGACAGCCAGCAGCCACCACCAGTTGACCCCTCCGCCCGGCGCCGGCAAATCTTCGATTAACTCGTCAGCGCCGTCCGGAGACTTCCCCACTTTGAGCACGACGACCGTAATGTTGTCGGACCCGCCGCGCAGGTTCGCGAGGTTCACCAGCAAACGGCAGGCATCCGCGGGTGCCAGTTCCTTGGCGATCGTTCCAATCTCCGCATCGGCAACGTGCGAAATCAGTCCGTCGGAACAGAGGACGTAGATATCGCCCGGAAGGGTCGGGTACGGCCCTTCGATATCGACCTGAACCTTCGGCTCCGGGCCGAGCGATCTCGTAATGACGTGCCGGGGCTCGTGCAGGAAGACGTCTTCCGCCCTCATCTTCCCCTGACGGATGAGCTCCCACTGAAGACTATGATCGAAAGTGAGCTGATCGATTCGATCATTGCGAATGCGATACAGCCGGCTGTCGCCGACGTGTCCTATGACCGCTCCGACGGGTGTCAGAGCAAGCGTCGTGCAGGTCGTTCCCATCCGCTCGAAGTCGCGGTTGTGAGAGCCGCGCTCGTAGATGGTGTTGTTGGCGGCTTCGATCGCTTCGCGCAGCGAAATTGTGACGTCGGGCTCGCGGGTCTTGAAGAAGTGGTGCGGAATCGTATCGGCGGCGATTTTGCTGGCGAGCTCTCCGACAGCGTGGCCCCCCATCCCGTCGGCGACCATGAACAGGTGTCCGTGCGCTCGCCATTGCTCCGGCTGTGTACAGATCCGGATCGCGAAGGAATCCTGGTTATTCTGCCGGCGAAACCCAATATCGCTCAAAGAGGCGTATTGGACCGGCTGCTCCCAGCGCATGAGCACTCCACCAGAAACGCAATGGGGGCACAATCAGTATTCGCCCCCACCGTGCAAATACTCATCGTACGCCGCCTTCGGTTTCATCTTATCCCCCTGTCATCACACAAGTAAAGACAAGACGTCAGAGCCATCGGCCCTGCTTGCTGATGAATTGCGAACGTGGTGGAGGGTCGATCGCGGTCTCTCCTTCGATGTGCAAGTGATATTGGCACTCCCGGAGGGCGTCGCTAGAATCCGCCCCCTCTTCGGGGACCGGGTCAAGTCTTGCAGGTTTACCCGGTCTATTGTGCTTCGGCATTTTCCCCGAATGCCACCGGCGGAGAGAATCTGTCGTCCGATGTCTCGCACCCTCAAGTCAGAATCGATTGCAGGCCGGCAGGTGCATGTCTCAATGCGCCCGGTTCTTGCATTACTGCTGGGTGCGATCGTCTGCTCCAGCCTCACCGGGTGTGTCTTTCGGCGGATGACGATCCGCTCGGATCCCCCCGGCGCGCTGGTGATGGTCGACGGCGAGGAAGTCGGATACACCCCGTGCAGCGTTCCGTTCGTGTACTACGGCACGCGCGAGATCACACTGGTGAAGCCGGGCTACCAGACGCTCAAAACGATGCAAAAACTGCAGACGCCCTGGTATCAGTATTTCCCGCTGGAATTCGCGACCGACAACTTCTCGCCTCAGAAGATTACCGACCGGCACAACTTCCTGTACCAGTTACAGCCGCAGGCGGTCGTGCCGACGAATGAACTCTATGATCGCGCCCGCTCGCTGCGATCGGAGTCGCAGGTCCGCCCGTAAATTCGCGCGGGAATTCCTGTTCGCAGGAATCTGATCGCAGCGCTCCGGGGTTCCTGAAACGCAACGAAATGCACAGTCGAATTGTTGCAGGCGGGAGCGGCAGTGTTTCTCTGCAACGGCGCGAAGATGATTATCGCTGCCCGCGAACGGATGGCTGATTGCCGATCCGAAGCGGCGCCTTCGCCGGTTCTGCGGGATCCTTGAGACCGGAACTGCCCCGGAGCGCGCCGCTGACGCCGATCAGCTCGGGATGCCGCGCGATCTTGTCGCTGAAGATTCGCATGTCGCGGACAATGGGCTCAAGATTCTGAAGAAGCACCGCCAGTGATCCGGCCGAGCTGCTGAGATTGCGATATAGCTCGGGGTCGGAGACGAATTTCCGCACAGAACCGTCTTCTTTCGTGAGGAGCTGCGCGAACTGCGCGAGCTCGTCGGAAAGAACCTCCATGTTGCCGAGTGTGGCGTCAAGCCTTGATACAAGCGTGGTGCTGCGCTTCGCGAGCGGCGTCGTCACCTCGCCAAGATTCGCGAGGTTCAGATCCATCCGCTGCACTGCTGATTTCACCGCGACAATTGTTCTCTGCGTATCCTCGACGAGTTGCGGCATCGCCTCCAGGGTCTTGCGGAGATTCTCCTGGTTCTTCGGATCGCCGACGACCGCGTGTGTCTGCGCGAGCGTCTGCTCGGCATGCCTCATCGCCAGCGTGAACTGATGGAGAGCTTCGGCCGATCGCTCGATCACCACGTTCAGATTCCCGCGGTTCGTCTCGAGCAGCCCGTTGACGTTCTTGCCGACCTTCTGCCACTCGTTGCTGGTGGCGTGAAAGGAATCGATCGTCGCGGAGAACTTCCGATCGAGCCTGCTGATCATTTCGGCGGGGTCGGTCGGCATCTCCCCTTCCAGCTTCGCGCCGGCCGCGAGACTGGCCGGGTCGCGGCCGGGGGTGAATTCAATCGTGGCGTCACCCAGAAGCGAGCTGATGAGTCGCGCCTGTGCGTCCTTTCGCAGCTTCACGTCGTTCCGGATTTCGAGGACGACGATGACCCCACCCCGGTCGTCGTCGAATCGAACATCGACGACGGAACCGATGGTGACGCCGTTCCGACGCACCGGAGTCGATTCATAGACGTTCGGCGCCGATTCGAAATGGACCAGCACCTGATATCGGGGCTCCCACAACGAGCGGATGTCGCCGAAGTGGAAGATCATCGCCGCCACAGCGCACGCTGCGACAATGACGAACATCCCGACGCGAAACTGCAGTT
>JBFWWA010000415.1:0-5060 GCA_050246455.1 Planctomycetaceae bacterium | reverse complement strand
GCTCGCGAATGTAACTTCAATGAGTTAGGCAACCAACGATTCAAACGAACGCCATTGGCCCCGACATCCCTTTGTGTACGAAATGTCCTCTAGGCGGCTCTTCAATGAAATCTCGGCTGACGCCGCGCTCAATAGGCTCGGCTCAGCCGTTTTTCTCTGGGGGCCGAAGCGAAAGTTCCGCTGATTCCGCCGTGTCGTCGAAGCCCTTTCGACCGTACAGCGGTACTCGAGAATCCTGGTCGCCGGCGACAGTAATTCCGACTCTGCAGTTTTCGAACGACCCACGTTGTTCATCTCTGGGCAGCTGCGGACTGCATTCCGACTCGATGGTAGAGCCGACCAGACATGGCTCGAGCGGGTGAGTTGCATTCGGAGTCTTCGGAAACTGTTCGAGCTGCTCCGGTTCTTGTGAGAAGCGCGTGGCAGCCGCTCGTGCGTCATCCATTCGCCTGAATCGGTACCGCTCGGGATCGGTTGCAAGCAGCGGTCAGCGGCGGGCCGACTCGAAACGGAAGCTTTCAAGGCATTCACGGCGAGTACTGCCGAGATCGGCGCGGGCTGCGGCGCAATCGTCTTGATAAAAAATTGATACGTTCGCGACCGCTTTTGACGCCCATTTGATGCGGCATCTGGTTCAATTCATTCGATGACATCGATCGAGGAGAGTTGGACATGGACATCATTTGGCTTGCGGGGGGAGTCGTGTTTTTCATCGGCTCCATTGGTCTGGTGCATTTCTTTGGCCTCCTGAGAGCGGAGGACTGACCGTGGACTGGACAACGATTCTCGCTCTTGTCGTGGCCGTTGTGCTGGTGATCTATCTGGCGGCGGCACTGCTTGCACCGGAGAAATTCTCATGACCACCAGCGGGCTATTTCAGCTTGGAATCTATTTGGGAACGCTTCTGGCCTGCGTGAAGCCATTGGGGTTTTACATGGCCAGAGTCTACTCCGGGTCGGCTCCACTTCTCGAACGCCCATTCCGGCCACTGGAGCAAATGCTCTATCGCCTTTGCGGTATCGACAGATCCGCCGAGATGACGTGGCGACAGTACTCCTCCGCGGTGCTGGTCTTCAGTCTGGTCAGTTTTCTCGCCGTCTATACATTGCAGAGGACGCAGAGCTGGCTGCCGCTCAATCCGGAATCGATGCCGGCTGTCTCGCCCGATTCGTCGTTCAATACGGCCGTGAGCTTCACAACGAATACGAACTGGCAGGGTTACGGCGGCGAGACGTCGATGAGCTATTTCACGCAGATGGTTGCGCTGACTGTGCAGAACTTCGTTTCGGCGGCGGCAGGCATGGCCGTGCTCATCGCCCTGATTCGAGGTTTTACCCGACCGACGACGGATGTCATCGGCAACTTCTGGGTCGATCTGCTGCGAGGGATGATTTACATCCTCCTTCCGCTATCGCTGATGTTGGCAGTGGCTTTAGTTTCGCAGGGCGTTGTTCAGACTTTCCACTCGTATCAGGAAGTTGCAGTTCTTGAGCCGACCGTCGATGCGGACGGCAACGAAATTGCCACGCAGACCATTGCCGTCGGGCCAGCGGCATCCCAGATTGCGATCAAGCAGCTTGGAACGAACGGGGGGGGATTCTTCAACGTCAATTCGTCCCATCCGCTGGAGAACCCGACGCCGCTGTCGAATTTCCTGGAGCTGCTTTCCATCCTGCTGATTCCCGCCGCACTCTGCTACACGTTCGGCGAGTTGGTGGGGGACCGACGGCAGGGATGGGCGATTCTGGCAGCCATGTTGCTGGTCTTCGTTCCGCTTCTGGCGCTCACGACGATCGCTGAACAGTCGGAGAATCCCGTTCTGGCACAGAGGGGAGTCGATTCCTCGGCCTCGGATTCCCAACCCGGCGGAAACATGGAAGGGAAAGAAGCCCGGTTTGGAATTGTGAATTCATCGCTGTGGGCGGTAGCCACGACCGCCGCTTCGAACGGTTCGGTGAACTCGATGCACGACTCCTATTCACCCCTGGGAGGACTTGCGCCGATGTGGTTGATGCAATTGGGTGAAGTCATCTTCGGCGGCGTCGGCTCCGGTCTTTACGGCATGTTGATGTTCGCCATAGTTGCGGTATTCCTTTCCGGTCTGATGGTCGGACGCACCCCGGAGTATCTCGGAAAGAAGATCGGCGCGTTCGAGATGAAAATGGCGTCGCTGGCGATCCTGTTCCCCTGTGCGATGGTCTTGGTCGGGACAGCGGTTGCCGTCGCCTCGAACGCCGGGCGGGAAACGGTTTTCAATTCCGGGCCGCATGGTTTCAGCGAGGTGCTCTATGCCCTCTCTTCCGCGTCGAACAATAACGGCAGCGCCTTCGCCGGACTGGGTGCGAATACGCCGTTCTACAACGGCCTCCTGGGGCTGGCGATGCTCGTCGGTCGGTTCTGGGTGATGCTGCCGGTGTTGGCGATTGCCGGATCTCTCGCCGCGAAAAAGACGATTCCCGCCGGACCAGGGACTCTGCCGACACACACTTCGCTGTTCGTCGTCCTGATCGTTGCAGTCGTGATTGTGGTGGGAGCCCTGAGCTTCTTTCCGGCCCTTGCACTGGGGCCGATTGTGGAGCACCTGCTGACGGCGACGGCGAATCAGGAGAAACTGTGATGACCAAAACATCGACACGGTTCTTCGACCGCAAGATTCTCGGCGAAGCCGTCAGGGCTTCGTTCTGGAAACTGGAACCCCGGGTGCAGCTTCGCAATCCTGTGATGTTCGCCGTCTACCTGGGGAGTATTCTCACAACGATCCTGTGGTTGAACTCGCTGAGCGGCGCGACCGACGAGTCGTCGTCGTTCGTACTCGGCGTGGCCATCTGGCTGTGGTTCACGGTGCTGTTTGCCAACTTTGCTGAAGCGATCGCGGAAGGACACGGCAAGGCCCAGGCGGCTTCGCTCAAGAAAAGTCGTACGACCGTCATCGCTCGAAAGCTGACTGACTCGAGTCCGCGAAAGGATGGAATTGCAGAAGACGTTCCGGCGACAGCCCTCAAGATCGGCGATTTTGTGATCGTCAAAGCGGGGGAGACAATCCCGGCGGATGGCGAGGTTGTCGAAGGGGTCGCTTCCGTCGATGAAAGCGCCATTACGGGGGAAAGTGCTCCGGTGGTGCGGGAAAGCGGAGGCGACCGCAGTTCGGTCACCGGTGGAACACGCGTCATCTCCGACTGGCTCATCATTCAAGTGAAGACACTTCCCGGTCAAAGTTTCCTGGACCGGATGATCGCCATGGTCGAAGGCGCCAAACGCCAGAAGACCCCCAACGAGATTGCTCTGGCGATTCTTCTGGCTGCATTGACGCTGATCTTCCTCCTTGTTGTTGCGACTTTGCTGCCGTATTCGATCTACAGCGTGCAGGTCACCGGACAGGGGAGAGCGATCAGTCTCACGGTACTCGTGGCGCTGTTTGTCTGCCTGGCCCCCACCACCATTGGAGCGCTACTGTCTGCCATCGGCATTGCCGGAATGAACCGGCTCAGTCAGGCGAACGTGATCGCGATGTCCGGGCGGGCCGTTGAAGCGGCGGGGGACGTCGATGTGTTGCTTCTCGACAAGACCGGCACCATCACGCTAGGCAATCGTCAGGCGACTCGCTTCGTTCCTGCATCGGGAACCACGGAGAAGGAACTTGCGGAAGCGGCGCATCTGGCGTCGATGGCCGACGAAACCGCTGAGGGCCGCAGCATCGCCGTATTGGCCAAGAAGCAGTTCGGTCTGCGTGGACGGGAACTGGAGCACATTCAACCGCACTTCATACCGTTTTCCGCTCGGACCCGGATGAGCGGAGTGACGCTCGATGGCCACGAGATTCGCAAAGGGGCCGCCGAAGCGGTGGAGACGCACGTGCGAAGTCTCGGCGGATTCCTTCCCGAAGATGTGCGGGCTGTTGTTCAGTCAATTGCCAAGTCCGGTGGAACACCGCTCGTCGTCAGTCGAAACGAAATGGTGCTCGGGGTGATCGAACTCAAAGATATCGTGAAAGGTGGAATCAAGGAGCGGTTCGCGGAACTGCGGCAGATGGGAATCAAGACCGTAATGATTACGGGCGACAACAACCTGACTGCCGCCGCCATCGCCGCCGAAGCAGGCGTCGATGACTTTCTGGCAGAAGCGACTCCCGAAGCCAAACTGTCGCTGATCCGCGACTATCAGAAGGGGGGACGGCTCGTCGCGATGACGGGTGACGGCACGAACGATGCTCCCGCATTGGCCCAGGCCGATGTCGCCGTCGCGATGAACAGCGGGACGCAGGCGGCGAAGGAAGCCGGGAACATGGTCGATCTCGATTCCAACCCGACGAAGCTCATCGAGATCGTCAACATCGGCAAGCAACTGCTGATGACGCGTGGTTCGCTGACGACTTTCAGCATTGCCAACGATGTCGCCAAGTATTTTGCCATTCTTCCGGCGGCATTCGCTGCGACATACCCGGCCCTCAAAACATTGGACCTGATGCGACTTTCGTCGCCGTCGAGCGCCATCCTTTCAGCGGTCATCTTCAACGCCTTGATCATCATCGCTTTAGTGCCGCTGGCATTGAAAGGGGTGAGCTATCGACCGATGGGGGCCGCTCAACTGCTTCGCAACAACCTGCTTATTTATGGCGTGGGTGGACTTCTCGTGCCGTTCATCGGCATCAAGGCGATCGACCTGCTGCTCTCCGCCGTTGGCGTGGCATAGGGAAGACGACGATGATTCAACATTTCCGCACTGCGACCCTTCTATTGATTGCCATGACGATCCTCACCGGCGGCGTTTATCCGCTGGTGGTGACCGCGATTGCCCAGGTGGCGTTTCCGAACCAGGCTGAGGGGAGCTTGATTCGGCGAGGCGAACAACTCGTCGGTTCGGAACTGATCGGGCAGCCGTTCTCGCGTCCCGAATATTTCTGGGGCCGGCCCTCGGCGACCTCGCCATTTCCCTACAACGCTGCGGCGTCGAGCGGCTCGAACTTCGGCCCGCTGCACTCTGGTCGTAAGGCGGCGGCGGAAACTCGCATCAACGCACTTCACATTGCGTGTTCTTCGGGGACAAGTATCCCGGTCGATCTC
>JBFWWA010000414.1:0-5068 GCA_050246455.1 Planctomycetaceae bacterium | reverse complement strand
CTCATCGGGCCTCTCGTCGGCGAGATCTTCCACGCCGCACTGCGGGCGGCGCCTTCCTGGATTTTGGTGGAGTCCGTTCGGACTCGAGACGGATGAACATGAGTTAGCATCTGTACGTCGGGTACCTCGCGTTCTCGGTGACCTCGGACGACCTCCGTGCGGCGTTCGAAAAGTTCGGCACGGTCACGTCCGCATCGGTTGTCTCCGATCGTGAGACCGGCCGTTCGCGCGGCTTCGGTTTCGTCGAAATGTCCGACGGCGGCGACGCTGCAATTTCCGGTTTGAACGGGACCGAGATTCAGGGCCGGGCCGTCACGGTCAACGAAGCCCGTCCGCGTGAAGACCGCGGCGGCGGTGGTGGACGTGGAGGTGGCGGCGGTCGTGGAGGTGGCGGCGGTCGTGGAGGTGGATACGGCCGCGGCGGTGGCGGCGGACGCGATCGTTACTGATCAATCGCGCGGCGGTGCGCCACGACCTGCCGCAATTGGAAACACACAGACCTCGATCGTCCCGACGGATCGAGGTCTGTTTCGTTGACTCTCGGTCGAGCAGTCAAACATCCGTTTCCGCGACGACTTCGGCGGAACTTTGCTCGGTTGATGCGGCTGATGTTGCATCAACCGCATCGTCTCGTTCGTCCTCCTCCGCATGCTGCGCTTCGCCGCGCATTTCCCAGAGGAATCGGGAAGGCAGAGAAGGGCGGTGCTTCCCCCATTTCATGCGGCCGGAGGCGCGCGTGATGGTGAGCGTATCCATCGCCCGGGTCACGCCGACGTAGGCGAGCCGTCGTTCCTCTTCGATCGCATCCCCTTCCATCTCGACCGATCGCTGGTGCGGCAGCAAGCCTTCTTCGAGCCCGACGAGATAGACGTGCGGAAACTCGAGCCCCTTTGCGCTGTGCAGCGTCATCAGGCGGACGCCGTCGTTCTCGAGCTGCTCGTCCTTGTCGTCATCTTCACGGCCGAAGAGGGCCGATTCTTCGAGGAAGCCCGCGAGCGACGGGTCATCGCTCCGCTTCAAGTACTCGCGCATCGAATCGAGGAATTGATCGATGACCGCAGTCCGCGCAAGCTGCTGGTCGGGATTCTTGTACTGTTTTTCGATTTCCGACTCGTAATCGATCTCTTCAATGAGCCGGCTGGCGAATCCGTCGAGCTCGCGGGGATGTTCTTCAAAAAGCTTCCGGTAGCGTTCGAGAAGGTGTCGAAATGAGTTAATTGACGTGACGACTTTGTCGGTCAACTCGCCCGCCGCCGCCGAGGCGGGGACCGCATCCCAGAGCGAGGTCTTTGCACGGACGGCACGCGTCAGCAGCTTCTGCACGGTCGAGGTGCCGATGCCGCGCGCGGGGGTGTTGATGATCCGCAGCAGCGATTGTTCGTCTTTCGGCTGGCAGATGGCCTTGAGATACGCCATGAGGTCCTTGATCTCGCGGCGATCAAAAAACGACTGCCCGCCGATCAGCACATACCGGACCTTGAGGCGGCGCATTTCCGTCTCAAAAGCGCGTGGCTGCTCGTTGGTGCGGAAAAGAATCGCAATATCGCCGGCCGGAACCTTCATTTCGTTGATGAGATGCGAAATCTCGCCGACGACGCCGGCGGCTTCGGTCGTATCGTCCGGGAATTCGAGGAAGCGGACCGGCGCACCGACTTTCTTGTGCGGGCGCAGCTGCTTGTCGTGCCGGGTGAAGTTGTGTTTCACCAGCCGGTTGGCGAGTTCCAGGATCGGTGCGGTCGAACGGTAATTGTCTTCCAGGCGGATGACGCGCGCGTCGGGGAAATGCTCGCGGAAGTTGAGAATATGGCGGACCTCCGCGCCCCGCCAGCCGTAGATCGACTGGTCGTCATCCCCCACGACGCAGAGCGAGCGATGCGGACGAACGAGCGCCTCGATGAGCTCGAACTGTACGCCGTTGGTGTCCTGGTACTCGTCGATCTGGACGTGATCGAATCTTCGCTGCTGCCGTTCGAGCGCGTCGTCATGCTGGCGGAAGAGCTGATGTGTAAGAAGCAGCAGATCGTCGAAATCGACTGCTCCCGACGCGCGAAGGTTGTTCTGATATCGGCGATACGCGCTCACTGCCAGCACGTCGAGGTCGTTCTCGCAGTGGGAACCCGCATTGCGCGGCGTGACCCCTGCCATTTTCCAGCGGCTGATGCGTGCGAGGAGATCTCCCGGCCTGAGCGACTTCTCGCCGACGCGCATGTCGCGGAGCGCGGTCCGGGCCGCCGCTTCCTGGTCTCCCCGGTCGTGAATTGTGAAATTCGAAGGGTAGCCGAGCGCCGTGATTTCCTGCCGCAGGATCCGCACGCAGAGCGCGTGGAAGGTCGAGATCACCGGTTTCTTTTCAAGCCGTCGGCCGAGCAGGGCGGCAGTGCGGTGCTGCATCTCCTTGGCCGCTTTATTCGTAAAAGTGACCGACAGAATCCGGTCCGGCGAAGTGCCGCGACGGATCAGCTCCGTCATGCGGTAGGTGATGACGCGGGTCTTGCCGGTTCCGGCGCCGGCCAGCACCAGGAGCGGGCCGGACAATGTCAGCACGGCCGCGCGCTGCGGCGGATTGAGGGTATTGAGCCGATCCATCGGGCGATGCGTAATCCTGTTGGGCGAAGCGTTCGTCGCGATTCAAACGGGGTGGAAAGGGTCATCTTACCAAATGGAAATCGAACTTTCGGCGCACAGCAATCGGAACTTCGCATCGATCGGAGAATCCGTTTGAAATGCGGCGCACTGACATCGAACCGGCTCGGGTGGCGCGCCCTGACAGCGTGCCACCCAGGTCTTTGAATCGAGTCCGGACCACCTGAGAGTTCGGGATTTCGCAGAACCGCGGCAGAAACTTGCGGGGAATTTGCGCGCCCGACTACACTGAACGGATGCGGGCCGGAGTCGCACGAAAACTACGTCCGGAGCGATGTCATGCGCGCGAGGGATGAGAGCGACCGTGGAAGGACGATTCGCATTTCCGCCCGATCGATCATCGTCCTGATCTGCCTCTTCGGAAGTTCGCAAACATTCGCGCAGACGGGACCCGCACCCACCGCGCAGAAAGTCGGCAAGCAGCGCACAGCCGCGCCGAAAATCCCGGCCGCTCCGCTGAAGCCCGCGGGGCCGATTGCGCAGTCGCCGGTCGACGTCATCCGTCTTCACAACGGCAAGACCATTCGTGGACTGATCCAGCGAGAGAATCCCGATCAGTCGCTCTCCGTTGCAGTCTCTCGCGACTGGCTCCGGAAGACGGATGTCAAGAACCTCACAAAACTCGAAATCGATGAGTTCGCGACGCGCCGCACCCTCTTCACGCAGCTCTGCGACCGAATTCGAATCGAGCTTCCCGCTCGGCCGAACGATAGCGCCGTCGCATACCTGCTCCAAAGTGAGCTTCAGCGCGCCGAAAAAGTTCTCGCTGAGACAGAGTGGCTGCAACGGCCGCAGTTCTTGTGGGTCGATCTCCCCGCAAAGAGCATCAGCAAGCTGACGCGCACGAGCCCGGAACGTCGCAGCATCGCACTCTGGAGCTGGTACGAAGATCTTGCGGAAGTCGAGACGCGCAGCGCGCAGGATCTCGCCAGCGAGTTGAAGGCGAACAACGTCGATCTTTCGCAGCCGCCTCCCGACTTCTCCGACCGGATTCCCGGGCGTGTGCAGGATGATCGCGAGTGGAACGCACGGATGGGGCTCATTTCCTACGCGCTCGACACGCCGCGCGATTACCACGGCACCGGGGACATCCTCCTGCGGGTCGAACCGAATGCGAACCGGACGAATCTCGCATCGATCTTTCAGCAGTTCTCGAGCGGCAATCTCGACACAATTCTGGACACGCTCGAGGGAATTCCTGCAAAACAGCCGTCGTCCCTTGGAACGAGCAATCGCTGGCTGAACGAAGCCACCCTGGAAACGGAGAAAGACAAACTCCGCGGCCTGCGCGCGACGCGGGTCGATCTGAACCTCGCGCGGCGTGAAGCGTCCGTGCGCAGCGTCTTCCGCGCACGTATCGACGATTCGACGTGGGAGACGATCTGGGAATCGCGCAGCGTGCAATCGGCCGACAAGTCGAGAGCGTTGATGGAAACTCAGATCCGGCAGGACCCGCAGCTCAAACCCGCTCTCGACCTGATGAAATCGATCGGAGTGTTTGGCCAGGATCAGATCCAGATCGCGGTTCGCTTCGGAGCAGCGACGATGTCGGCTCAGCAAGCGGTCGACGATGAGTTCAAACGGTTTCAGGAGCCGTATCTCAAACGGCTCGACGGCCCGCCTCTCGTGTGGCCTGCGTCGCCCAAAAACCCGGGTGGCGCGCCCTGAGCCTGCGAAGCGTGAAGTGCAATGACGATGCCGCGATGCCGCCGTTCGGTCACTGCGGGCGGAATTGCCATTCGAGATCGTCGCGAAGCCGGCGCGGGGGGCCTTTCTTGGGATCCTTCGCGGCGGCCGGGACCGGCTTGTCGAGCCGCGCGTGGGCTTCCCGTAAGCCGGCGAGCATCTCGGTGATGGAAGGCCAGCGGTTGTTCGGATCAATTTCGAGGCCGCGCATGATGATCGAACCGACCTGCTCGTCAATCGTCGGCAGAACCTCGTTGATGTGGCGCGAGTTCTGGTTGATCCGCTTGAGCATCGCTTCCAGGCCCGGCTGGTTGTTCGTCACCGGCCAGGGAAACGTCTTCGTATACACCTCGAAGCAGGTCACCGCGAACGAGAAGATGTCGATCCGTTCGTCGGTGTGCTGCCGCTTGATCAGCTCGGGGGCCATGTAGTTGGCGGTGCCGGTGCGGTTGCCGGGAAGCTGGAACGCGGGGAGGTTCGGCACCACCAGGCCGAAGTCGATCAGCTTGACCTTCCCCTCCATGTCGATGAGGACGTTGCGCGGACATACGTCGCGATGAATCCATTTGTGCGCATGCAGGTACTCGATCGCTTCGGCGAGCTCAATCAGAATTCTCAGCCGACCCTTCTGCAGGGTCTCGTTCTGCATGTCGACAAGATACGCGAGGCTGTATCCCTCAATCAGTTCCGAGACAAGAAACTGCTCGTTCTCGGTGGTGCGGCCGTACTCCCAGGTCCG
>JBFWWA010000413.1:0-5082 GCA_050246455.1 Planctomycetaceae bacterium | reverse complement strand
GACCGGCGGATCTCCTCCGATCGACGCGAACAGCCTGTGAAGCGGATGCGACAGCGCAAACGGCGCCTGCCCGGTAAGTGCGAGATACAGAATCGCACCGAGACTGTAGATATCGCTCTGCGGTGAGATTTCATCCGTGTTGCCAGCGGCCTGCTCGGGGGACATATACCCCGGCGTTCCAACGATCATCCCGCTCGAGGTCCGGCCTCCGTCGATGTCGAAAACTTTCGCAAGTCCGAAATCGGTCACGCACGGCTTTCCATCGGCATCGAGCAGAATGTTCGAAGGCTTGAGATCGCGGTGCACGATTCCGTTCTCGTGCAGGTAATGCACCGCTCGCGCGACGAGTGCCAGGCAGGTCGCCGCCTCGCGCGGCTTGGTGGAGCCTGCATTGAGTTTTGCGGCCAGACTCGACCCATCGACGCAGTCCATCGCGAAGTAATGCTGTCCGAGAATCTCGCCGACTTCGTGAATGCCGACGATGTTCGGATGGCGAAGCCGTCCGGCGGCCCGGGCTTCGGCATAGAAGCGTCGCACTTCGTCTTCGGAGGCGAACTGGTTCGAGAGGATCATCTTGATCGCGACATCGCGGTCGAGATCGGTCTGCCGGGCGCGATACACAACTCCCATTCCGCCGCGGCCAAGTTCGCCAAGCAGCTGGTACTTGCCGAATGTTGCCGGCGGAGGGGTCGCCTGGAGGGGTTGGTCGCGGAGCACCCCTTTGGAATCGGGCCAGAGGCTTTTGACAGGCGGCGTGATGTCGTCGTCTTCGTCGTCGGAGCGATCATCGATCGTGGCATAGGGCTTCTCGGTGATCGCGAGACTGTCGAGCGATTCGAGGCACGCGAGCAACCGTCCAAGCTCGGGGTGCCTGGCGATCAGCACGCTCCGCGATTCGACGTCGTCACCGTGCAGATGATTCATATACCGATCGAGCAGCGCAAAGAGCTGTTCGTCTTCCGGCGAATCATTCGCGTTTGGTTCGGGTGAGTTCGGTGGTGCCATCGTACTGTCACGCCTTCGGTAGCGATCGGTCCGCGAGGACTTCCTCAAGTTTTCGGAGCGCCCGCATCCAGAGCATCTGGGTCGCCGGTCGGCTGCGTCCCATGCGAGCGGCAACCTCGTCGAACGGAAGCCGCTGCAGATTGCGAAGCTGAATCACGTCCTGGTAGTCCTGCGGGAGCTGTGCGACGGCATCGGCCACTTCAATCTCGCGCTCGCGGCGGAGCACGAGCTGACTGGGGCTTTCTCCCGGATCGCTCGGCTCGCGGATGTAACGGCGGGAGCTGTCGCCTCCCGGGGAATCGAGAGGGATTTCGCGCCGTCCGCGCCGCTCTCCGGTTGCCCGGTTCCGTCGAATCAGGTCGGCCGCGTTGTGATTCAGAATTTGGCGGAGCCACGCGAGCCATTCCGCCTCGGTCGCGCCCCGAAAACGGTCGAGTCCGCGGTGAGCCTCAAGCAAGGTCTGCTGGACCAGGTCGGAGGCGTCGGCTTTCGCCCGTAACCAGCTCTCCAGCCTGGTCCGGGCGACGATGGCGACGTACGAACGGCATTTTTCAAAGAGTTCATCGCGCGCGACGTCATCGCCGCCGCGGGCACGGCGCAGCAGGTCAACGACCGGCGATTCCTCAACTTCGCTCATACGTTGCTCGGAGTTTCCCTCATCATACCGGCATCGACGACGCGTTGCCGCAGGCAATCAGCACGCGTTGTGCCGGCTTCGTTAGCTTGCGAATGACACGGAACCCAGTTTGCAAATGCGCGATTCCCGGTTCACGAACTCAGTATTTGCCCGGACGAAGCGCGGGCCGAGATGTCAACAACAAAACTCCCAGTCCACCTAGATTCAGTAAAACTGAAGGAATGGCGTAAATGTATAATTTGGGCAATCAAAAATGTGTTTACAGGTTCGATCGACTTGACCGCCTGTTTCCAAAGCCGTCAGAATGGCCCGGTCGTTTCGTTGGTGGAGTCACGGATCTTTCCGCGCTGGTCGGACCCCGCCAATACGTGTCTCAATTAGCGCGGCATGGATGAAGGGGGAAACCTATCGTGTCTTTTGGAATCGCATTGCTGCTCGTCGCGCCGATGGCACCCGTCGATGCTCCCGGCCAGGCGCCGGCAGCCGTTCAGGCCGTGGCGAAGACCGCCGCACCTGATCACTACGAAAGCTACACGGAAGCGTACCGGGCGGCTCAGAAGGAAAAGCGCCCCATGATCGTGATCCTCAACCCGCCGAAATCAACCCAGGCGACTCCGGTTTCGCTCGAGGACGTGCGCAAGACGCAAGGACGTCGCGACCTGCTCCAGAACTACGTCGTGGCTGTCGTCGATACCGGAACACCGCATGGCAAGAAGGTTCACGAACTCTTCGGCTCGCCGCAACTGCCGCGCGTCTCGGTGATCGACAATCAGCAGGCGAAGCAGGTCTACCAGACCAGCCAGCCGATGTACGGCCAGCTGTGGGACAAAGTTCTCACCGTCTTCACCAACGCGACTCCGGAAACCCGCATGCCGGCGGCCTCCTACTGCCCGTCATGCCAGCTCTATCAGAACCGCTGATTCCGGTCTGACACGATCGCTGCAATGCTGTGAACAAGCCCAGGGAAAGAGTCCCTGGGCTTTTTTCATGCCAGCAGTTCGGAAACGACCTTGCCGTGCACGTCAGTCAGGCTGACGTCGCGTCCGCCGAAACGGAAGGTAAGCCGTTCGTGGTCGAGCCCGAGCTGGTGCAGGATTGTGGCGTGGATGTCGTGGATTTCGAGAGGATGTTCAGAGACGGCGTTGCCGAAGTCGTCTGTAGTGCCGAAGGTCATCCCCCCTCGGAAACCGCCACCTGCGAGGAAGATGGTGTAGCCGTTGACATGGTGGTCGCGGCCGCTGTTGGCATTGACGGCGGGGGTGTGCGGAGTGCGTCCCATTTCCCCCGCCCAGACGACGATTGTTTCGTCGAGCAGCCCCCGCTGTTTCAGATCGATGATCAGCGCGGCGACCGCCTGGTCGGTGATCATCGCGTTTTCTTCGTGATATTTCTTAAGCTGGCCGTGCTGGTCCCACGGCGAATTATTGACGTGCGTCAGTGGGCAGGTGATCTCGACGAAGCGGACGCCGCGCTCAATAAGCCGGCGGGCGCGAAGGCATTGCAGGCTGTAATACTTCTTGTATTCGTTGCCGCTGTCGAGACCGTACAGCTTCCGGATATGTTCCGGCTCGTTGTCGATCGAGGCGACATCCGGCACAGCCGCCTGCATCCGGAAGGCTGTTTCGTAATTGCGGATGGCGGACTCGACCGACGCCCCTTCGGGAGTTTCGGCGGCGAAGCCGGAGTCCTGCGAGCGAAGCAGATCGAGCTTGCGCCTCTGAACGGATAGAACGTCGCCCGGGGCGATGTTGTCGACGGTGTCCCCCTTCGCCCGAAGCAACGTGGCGCTGTGCGTCGCCGGCAGAAACGCGCTCGAGAAGTTCTCCAGTCCGCCGTTGGGAATCCAGTCGTTATTGAGGAGCACGTATCCGGGGAGTTCGTCATTCTCACTCCCAAGTCCGTAGGAGACCCAGGAGCCGAGGCTCGGTGCGAGACCGGTGACGCGTCCCGTGTGGAGCAGCAGGTTCTGCTGTCCGTGCAATGGCTGGCGGCCGACGAGAGAGCGAACTACGCAGAGCTCGTCGACGAGACCGGCAATGTGCGGCAACAAGTCGCTTGCCCAGAGGCCGCTCTGGCCGCGCTTTCGGAATTTCCACGGACTTCCAAACCAGACCCGCTCAGCGGCACTCTGGCTGAGTTTTGAGACGGCGTCCTTGCCGATCTTCTGCCCTTCGCGCTCCTTGAGAAGCGGTTTGTAGTCGAAGGTGTCGACGTGGCTCGGCCCGCCGTCCATGAAGCAGAAAACGACGTTCCTGGCGCGGGCGGGAAAATGCGGTGCAGCGCCCGCCGTCCGTTTTTCGGAGGCGTCCGTTCGGCTGCCGAGCAACCCCGAGAGTGCCAGCCAGCCGAAGCCCCCCACGGAAGTCTGCAGCAGCTCACGCCGCGTACGCGGCGCGGCGACGAATCCCGGGCAGCAACCGCCCGCAGGGGTTTCCCTGGGTGAGTTGTCGATGTTTGATTCGGAATACGACATGGCGACCAACACTGCTTGACGAACTTCGGATCGCGACGACAAGTCGTCGGCCTGGCAGTTGCTCTGACACCCGACTCCTGAATCCTGACAGCTACCTCACATAGATGAACTCTTTTGTATTGAACACCGAGTGCGCGACGTCTGTCCAGACCGGGACCGATTTGAGAATGTCGTCGCCGACATTGTGCAGCTTTCCGAAGTCTTCCACCGCAGCTTTCCAGCGGACGAGTTCCGCCTCCTGGGGAGACCGACCGAACGCCTTGGCGAACATCGCGGCCAGGCGCGTCTCGATCGAATCGTGTGACGCAACGGCCAGGGCCCTTCCCCAGTATTTCGCCTGATCCGAGGTGAACGGATCGTTAAGGAGTGCGAGCGATTGCGCCGGCGTGTTGGTGACGTCGCGGCGTCCCGTCGGAATCTTCGGTGTCGGTTGATTAAAGGTGGTCAGAAACCGCGGGGGCTCCATGATCGTAATCTTGGTGTAGATTGAGCGGCGGCCGTTTCCGTCGACCGGACCGGAGACGAGCCGCTTCTGAGGGTCCTCATTCTGTCGGTGCGGATCGATCGGCGGCCCGAAGAGCTGCGTGTCGAGCCGGCCCGAGACGGCGAGCATCGCGTCACGAATCGGTTCGGCTTCGAGCCGCATGACCGGAAAGTGATGCAACAGCCGGTTCGACGGATCGGCAGCAAGTGCGGCTGGAGTTGTTTCGTTCGATTGCCGGAACGTTTCACTCGTCACAATTTCGCGGACGAGCCGTTTGAGCGACCAGCCTTCGTCCATGAACCGGTGCGCGAGATGATCGAGCAGCTCGGGATGTGAAGGCAGTTCACCTGCGTGGCCGAAGTCGTCCATCGTCGCGACGATGCCCGCACCGAAAAGCCAATGCCAGACGCGATTGACGAAGACCCGCGCCGTAAGCGGATTGTTACCGGTGGCCACTTGTGCGGCAAGCACGCGCCGTCCCCT
>JBFWWA010000412.1:0-5082 GCA_050246455.1 Planctomycetaceae bacterium | reverse complement strand
GTTGCGGTCAATAACAACCTCAATCTTCGCTGCGCGAAGCGAGTCGTGAATCGGACGTCTCCGATCTGTTAAAAACCGGCGATATTCTCGCATCATTCTTCGAGAATCGACTCCCCTCTTCAGCCGTACCGCCTGGACGGATATCATGCATGGCATCATGTCTCCCGGTGCGACAATCACCGTCAAAGAGTTTCAGTCGCGAGTGATCGCTTCGCAGCTAATGACTGCCGGCGAACTTCGCGCTGTGGTCGACGGTCTTCCCGAACGGGCGCGCAGTTCCGTCGATTCCATTGCCGGAGCGCTCCTCCGTGCCGGGCATCTCACGCAGTTTCAGCTCGACGAGATTCTGGAAGGTCGGGAGCGGTCGCTCGTCCTTGGCAATTACATCCTGCTCGAGCAGCTCGGCAAGGGTGGTATGGGGACGGTTTACAAGGCGTCCCATCGGCGCATGAAGCGGGTCGCCGCCCTTAAAATCGTCTCGCCGCATCTGCTGCAATCGGAAGAAACGCTCAAGCGGTTCGAGCGAGAGGTCGAAGCGGCCGCGCGGCTGGAACACCAGAATATCGTCACAGCCTACGACGCCGACCTGTCGGGCGACACAAATTTTCTAGTGATGCAATACGTCGACGGCGAGAACCTTTCGCAGATCGTCCGGACGCAAGGGGTGCTGCCGTGGGACGCAGCGGTTGATGTCGTGAGGCAAGTGGCGCGCGGCCTCGAATACGCCCACTCCCAAGGCATCATCCATCGCGATATCAAACCGGGGAATCTCCTGCTCGACTCGCGCGGCACGGTAAAAATCCTCGACCTTGGCCTCGCGCGGTTTCGAGATGCCGGGCAATCGGGAGCCGATGATTCGAACAGCGGCGAACTCACGGGAACGGGGGCTGCGATCGGCACCGTCGATTACATGTCTCCGGAGCAGGCGCTCGACAGCAAATCGGTCGATGCGCGGTCCGATCTTTACAGCCTCGGCGCGACACTCTATTTCCTCGTCAGCGGACGGGTCATGTTTCCCGGCGATTCCGCGATGAAGAAGCTGCTTGCCCATCGCGACCAGCCGGCGCCGTCTCTCGCGGAAGCTTGCCCCGACGCTCCGCCGGAGCTCGAAGCAGTTTATCGGAAGCTGGTCGCGAAGAATCCGCGGGAGCGGATGTCATCGGCCGCGGAACTGGTTGAAGTTCTGTCGACACTTATCGATCCCGACACCTGGGTGCCGCGCACACCGGCGAAGGTGGCTCGTGATTCCGGCCGCGTGAAGGATTCTTCGGAAGCGGAAACGGTCATCGGTTCGGCGACGTCGGTCTCACGATCGACACACACCGCCGCTGCAGAGCACGCCGCAAAGAATCCACGCCCACGATTCCGATACTCGCTCGCCACCGCAGCCGCGATTCTGATCGTCGGCGCACTCGTCTGGTGGGGAATATCGATCTCGCGCGCAGCGCGAATCCTGCCGAAGCCGCCATCGCTGAAAACTCCCGGAGCGGAATCTCCGGATGAAGTTCTGTTCAACGGCGGCCGTCAGGACAAGACATCGCTGATTCCGAAAACTTTTGCACTGGCGTCGACAATCCAGTCGACTTCCGTCGACGAAGGGGACATCGCCGACATCAAGATCGACGGAGAGGCATTCACAATTGACGCGACAACAAAGTCAAAACGCGTCTGGCTCAATTTCAGGGAAGCGGCTGGTGAAAACCTGCAATTGATGACCGACCTGCGGATTCATCCCACGGCCGAAAACGGCTACGTGAAACTCGTCTTCATGGGAAAACCGGAGTATTACGTGATGATCGCCGGCGAGCAGGGAAAACGCTGGATCGAGATCGCAACGAGCAAGAGCGGAAAGCAAGTCACACTCCAGGAAGTGGTTGCTCCCGAAAGACTCGCTGACGCCTTCACCCCGCTTGTGATGAATGTGTCGGGGGAATCGATTCAGTTTGAAGCCGGCGGGCAGAAACTGCTCCAGGCGACGCGTCCGGTTCGCTCCCACGGCCAGGCGGCGGTCACGGTCCACAACTGGAAGTGCGACTTCCGGAATGCACAGGCCGTGGTCGATGCAAAGACGGAATGAATCGCGGACGTCACTCGTCGTCCGGAATCTGTTCAATCCGCCGGCTGGCGTGGTACAGGCTCCATCCGAGCAGTAACACCAGACCGATGAGCAGCGCGCCGAACACGACCTTGTTGCTAAAGAACCGGCTCGGGCGAAGGGGCTGAGTTCCATCGCTGACCGTTACCGGCTCGCCAAGTTCCGCACGTTTTCCGGAATCATTCGCGATCGCCGCCTTTATCGCGGCGACATCGTAATCGGGCGCTTTCGCATCGTCCGATCCGTAGTAAAGCGCGAGCTTCTGTCCCCTCGTCGCAAAGAATGCGACATGATAAGCATGCCCCTTCGCTTCCACTCCTGTGTACTCGAGCGGCGGGCTGTCTCGATTGTCGATCAGGATGCGATACGTCCGGAACCGCTGCTCAGCAAACGGCAGCCGTAGCTCGTTCTTCCTGATGTCACCGAAATCAAGCCGCGAGATCCGCGTCGTCGCCAGCGCTTCTTCTTTCTCACCGCCCGTTTGGCCGCCTGTGTCGATCCCTTGCACCCGCACTCTTCGATCGAAATGCCGATTGGGTGTTTTCAGCTCAAATTCGACGAGAGGCTCGCGGTGCGTCTCGACGGTGATGACCGTAAACTTCCGCAAGTCGTCGACAACCGCGGTGAACTTTTCAATCGGGTACGACCGCGTGAACGCGCCGCTCTCCTTGTGACCCAAGCTGTTCGTGAAGAGCTCGATCCGATCGATACGGAACGGGCGCCGCCGGATCATGACCTTTTCCTGGCGCTCCTCTTCGGTTCCGGTGCGCAGGCTGCGTGTCAGCTCCATCAGCTGGGATTCCTGGTCGCTCGTAATCTCCTGTACGACGATGCGGAACTTCCGGTAATTGTTCTCCGGAAGCGAGATTTCGTCGTTCCGGACATCCATGTTCTCCGTGTAGTCGAAGAGGACTGCTTCCTTTCCGAGCGGCTCCTCGGCTCCCTGGTCGTTGATTCCGTACACCTGCACGCGCTGTTCGAAGTTCGTGAGTGGGGTGACCAACCGCATCCCGGTCGGCGAGGGGTCGCGGTTCGGCTTGTCGTCTTTGAGGCTGAAACGAATCTCGAGCCCGCGATCATCGATCCGCTTCAAGGCGACGTCGTTCACCTTCCAGGTCACTCGAGTCGGCCTCGAACGAAGTTCGACGTCCTTCCGCACGATGTAAGGGACGACGTTTCCGTTTTCGTCGAGAATGCGCAGGTCCGCGAAGTTCGGCTGCGATTCGGCATAGACGTCGACATCGATGGGAAACACGACGAGCTCTTCCTTCTCCAGCGCGGGCAGCGTGAGCTCTTTGCGGAATCGGAACGTCGCGACGTCGTCCGCCGCGGCCGCCTGCGAAAAGAAAACCATCAGCAGCAGCGCCGCGCGAGGCATCATGTCTCGCTTCCTTTTGTTGCATCCGGCTCGGTGAGAAATGTGTCGCGGTATTTCATATAGAGGAACGAGGCCGCAAGCACCAGCACTCCCAGAAGAATGAACGCCACAATCCGGTAGATCTGATCGAGAGTCGCAAGGTCCGAGAAGAAGACCTTGAGCGCGATCACCGTAAAGAGCGACAGACCGCAGTACCTGAGAGCGTTCGAGCGCCTCCAGATTCCAAACAGCAGCATCCCCAGCGCGTACATCGACCAGAGAATCGAAACCCCTCCCGCTCTCATACCCGGGAGAAACTCGGCAAGAGCGGTGTTCACTTCCAGCGAGGTGTAAACGAACGACAGCGCGATCGCCGGACCGCCGATCACTTTGCCGGCATCGTATTCCCGGAGTGAACCGCCGAGCAGCAGCGCTGCCCAGACCAGGAACGCAATCACCACGCCGAAATCCAGGAACCGCATGCTCGCATCGAGGAAACTGTACCCGCCACCGTACTGGAAGTTCGCCGACATCGACCATGACGGGACGTCGAACATAAACAGTTTCAGCATCGCTCCCGCCAGGAACATTACCATCAACGCGAACATCGCCGGCTGTTTTGATTCGCGATACAGCACCAGCAGGATCGAACACATCGCCACCCAGAGCAGCGTCAGTCCCGGCAGCCTGAAGATCGGCAGGAAGAATCCGAACGAACGATTCAACTCGAGATGCAGATACAGGAACAGCATTCCGGCAGCAAGGACGACAACTCCCTGCATCGCCCAGTTCTGACGGATCCACCCCGGTACGTCGGTGGAGGAGTCGACAGCCCAGCGGCTTGAAGCGTGCGCCCGTTTGAGCAATTGCCACGCCGCACCCATCGACGCAATCGGCACGCCGAACATCGTCAGCCTCTGCACAAGGTTCCGCAGGTACTCCGCCGTCGAAAGTCCGACCGGATCCCCGTGCGCGAACTGCCCCCCCAGATCGAGCGCACCGAATCGAAACAGCACAATCGCGTAGAGCAGGTAAGACACCTGCCGCAGAAACTCGCTGTTGAGCCGCAGTGCAATCCACAGCATGACCAGCGCCTGCAGTGACCAGCTCACCGTAATCCACTCGTTCGAGAGGACGAGCGGAATCGACACCGTTACGAAGAAGGCCGACAACCCCAGGAAGCTGACCATCAACTCGCGGTCGAGCACGCGCCGTGCGAGGCAGTAATAAACGTGCGCTGCGTAGAAGGCCGCCAGGCCGAGCGTCGCCGCCGCCACCCACTCGCGGCCGTACATTTCTTCGATGAACCGGTAGCTCAACGCGAAGAAGATTCCGGCATTGAGGAAGAGCATCAGCACATCGAGCAGGTTGGACTTCGCACGCCGCCGCAGGTTGTAAACAAAGACCATCGTCGAAAAGAGGATGAAGAAGACCGTGAGGAACGGCATCACCTGCCAGAAATGTTCGAGCATCCGGTAGTCGCGCAGCGACACGGCGACCAGCCCGAAGTTGCAGGCGAATGCCAGGTAGCTCAACAGCGGCCACTGTTTTCGTCTGCTGACGTACAGGACCCCCGCGCCGAGAATCGACATGTAGCCATAGAGCCCGACGAAATCGTCCTGCCCGGTCG
>JBFWWA010000411.1:0-5090 GCA_050246455.1 Planctomycetaceae bacterium | reverse complement strand
TGCACGCCGGCCCCCCAGACGAACATGTCGGCGCCGCGCGCGAGCGCGTCGGCCCTCAGGTATTCGTTATGGCGGGTCTTGTTCCCCCCCATCGCGAGTCCGGTGCAGTCGTCGCGCTTCATGAAGATGCGCGGCCCGCCGATCGCTTTCGAGAATCGCTTCAGATATTCAAACGGCGTCGGCAGGTGCGCCAGCGGAAAGCGCTGCACGCGTTCCGTCGCGTCGCGCAGTTGAGTGGTCGAGAGTATGTCGGGCATAAGAATCTCGTAGGGTGGCCAAGTCTTCGCGGCCCACCCGCTGTTTTTGTGCGAGGTGGTGGGCCTCGCAAAGCCTCGGCCCACCCGACAAGTTCATTGGCCCGTGACTCGACTCTACTTCGTGACGATCCAGATGTTCCGGAAGCGGACCGGGTCGCCGTGGTCCTGGAGGAAGAGCGGGCCCGGCTTTTCGTCAGACTGATGCCCGCCGGGAGTGGCGGCGGTCAGGCTCAGCTTCTCGTGCACCACAACACCGTTGAGCTTCACGGTGACGGTCGCGTTCTGGGTCTTCTTCCCTTCCGCGTCGAACTTCGCGGCTTCGAAATCGATGTCGTACGTCTGCCACGAGAGCGGCGGCAGGCACATGTTGAGCGCCGGTTTCGACTGCCGGTAGATGCCGCCGCACTCGTTGTCGGCTCCTTCGAGACCGAACGAATCGAGCACCTGGCATTCGTATTGATCGTTCAGGTAAACGCCGCTGTTGCCGCGCGCCTGGCCGCGGGCATACGGCATGAACGGCGTGCGGAACTCGACATGCAGCGAAAAGTCCGAGAACTTCTCTTTGGTGATGTCGCCGACGCGCTGCTTCGGCGCGAGCAGTTCGCCGTCGAGCTCCCCCTCGGCCCACGCTTCGAGGGATGAGCCGTCGAACAGAACTCTGGCTCCTTCGGGGGGCTTCGCGCCGAGCGTCGGCGATTTCCGTTCGACTTTCTTCAGCTCGTACTTCACATCCGCTTCGGCAATTCCCGAGAGTGTGTCTCCCTTGATCTGGCCCTTGAAGTTCTTGCCGGAGAGAGTTGTTGTATCGCCGGAGGTTTCGCCCTTGAGTCGGACTTTCGTCTTCCCCTTCCACCCGTCGCCCGGCAGGCCGCCGTCGTAGAGAACAACGTCAAACTTTCCTCCGCCGAGTGCGACAACCTGTGCGCCGACTTTAAACTCCTTGCCGATGATTCCCGAATACTCCCCCTGCACGACGAAATCGGGTCCGGCCGATGCGGCGTCGAGGTAGGATGTCTTTTCCTTCTTTTCGCCTTCGGCTGCGGCGGCGATATTCACGGCCAGTGCTCCGATGCACAGGAATGTCCAGAAGCGATGCATGCTGCGCGTCTCCGATGTTGAAACGGAAAATTCTGAAGCGATTTTGGAAGGTGCCGCGCGGAGGTCGTCATCACGGGACGAACCGGCGGCGCATGTCCCGCCAGCATACCGGTGTCGCACGGCGCAGACTATCGCATCGATGGAAATCGGTGCGCCGTTCCCGCCCTCCGCCTGAAGCCCGACAACCTGAAGCCTGACCGGGGGACGAGAGCTTAAGGTGTCTTCCGGGCGGGGCGCTTCATCCGGTTGGCCCCTTTGGCCGCATCGTCCCCGCCGAGGATCCGTTCGATCGCTTCCAGCAGCACATCCATGGCGAACGGCTTGCGGAGGTAATCGTCAACGCCGAGCATTTCAGCGTACGCCTTGTGGCGGCCCCCCTCGTTGGCGGTGATCATGATCACGCGCGGCGGATTTTCGAGGGTCTTCAGGAACTCGAGGATCGGGAACCCTCCCATCCGCGGCATCATCATGTCGGTGATGACCAGATCGGGCTTGTTCGTTTCGATGATGCGGCGGCCTTCCACGCCGTTGGGCGCAACCACAACCGAGTAACCGGCTGCCTCGAGCACGCCGGAGATTGTGGACTGAATTTCGCGGTCATCCTCGATGAGGAGAATCTTCTTGTCGAAGCTCATGGCGTCCTCGGAGTGCCTGCCGATATCGTCACCGGCCTCTCGCCGGCTGTGCATTTATCGTACGTCCCGCCCGGCGGGTTCTCAAGCTTAACGTCTTTCACGCGACGTAACGCATTATTGATCTTCGGATTAAGACGGCGGGCGCACCCGCGAAAACCGATCATGCCTTGCGGATGAAGTGCGCCGCGAAGCTCCGGATCTGCTGCCCGTTGAGGACATGAAAAATCCGCAGCTGCTGGATGGCCGACTGGCTGAACCGCGAGAGCGGAATGTGGATCAGCTTCCGTTTGTAGCGGCGGGCCAGCGTTCGCCAGCCGAGCCCCGGCGGGGCGTGGCTGAGGATCGCGACGTGCTTCTCGCGGCTGTGATAGCAGGCAGCCGCCACGAGCCGTTCTTCCAGCGTGTCGGTGAAGTCGAAGCGCCGGTCGCGCCAGACGTCGCGGATCGGCCGCGGCGGGAAGAGGAACATCGCCCCGCCGTAGGTCGCCTGGGCAATTCCCGGCCCGACGATCTCCTGCATGTAATCGGTCGCGAAGAGGGCGAGGGTCGATTCGTCGGTATGCTCCGCATGCCAGGTGATCCGCGATGGGTAGTCGCGCGGGTCGGCGGGGGAATCGAACAGCATCACGACGCAGTCGAGGTTCCCCCTTGTCGGCGGGTATTCACGGACGTAGAGCTCGCCCGTGTGCCAGTTGCGGAGTGTCTCACGGATATCGATTCCGTCCTTCAGGCTCGTGCTGAATTTCTCGATCCGCGCCAGATCGTTCCCCAGCATCGCCAGTGCGGTGTCTTTCACGTGCGTGCGAAAACGCTCGATCGCCACGTCCTCCGGAGGCCAGCTGCACTGGCCGTACGGATTCCAGCGCATCCGCCACTGCTCCTGGTCGATGCGCAGCGGCTTCGGCTTGAGCTGGCAGGTCCGCCACGTCAAAGCCATTCCGGGCAGGCGGTTTTTCATCCGCGCAATGTCTCCGCTGGGGAACCGTCCGCGACCAGCCCCCATCGCAAGGACCGGCAGCCTCGGCGGCGATGCGAACGGATACTCGCGAGCCGTCTCCGCCAGCTGGATTGCAAATTGATCGCCGAAGAACTGCTGCCCCGCGACAATCAGCGTGTAGAGGTCCGGTGTCATCCGCCGTTCCATGAGCGCAAGATTGCGGACGTACTGGAAATAGCCCGAAAGTGTTTTCGGCGTGACCGGCTGCGCCCGCGACTTCAGCTCCGCCTTGTAACGGTCGCGTGCGGTGAGGAGCATGGCCTTGATGCCGTCGATCGAAAGGTTCTCGTCGTCGTCGAGATCGACGCGCGCCTTCTCGTAAAGCCCGGTGATGTGCGGAATCTCGCCGAGCAGGAACAAGAGCGTCGAGGGATCGACCGAGTAAATCTCGGGCTCTTCCGTCTCGTCGTCCTCCGCGGCGAGCGGCGTCTGCTCCACGTACGCTTCGCGCACCCACGGCCAGTCGATGATCGAGCAGATGAAAAGAATCGACTGATGCCGAGCTTCGAGTGCGCGGAGCCGCTCTGCCATTGCGACGCAGCGCATCCGCGGCTGCCCTTCCGGCAAACGACCGAGCGCCGGCAGCATGGCCGCCGCGAACTTGTCGACCGAGACCTTCTTGAGTGCGTAAGGATCGGGAAGCACCGCGGCAATCGGCAGAAACTCCGCGGTTTCCATGTCGACGAACGCCCGCGGAATCCGCTCTTCGATGGCGATCCTGAGTCCGGCTATCACCCCCTGGCAGGGGTCGATCGGCACATAGCTGCAAACCCTGGGCTCGTCGTCATCGTCGTCGTCGTTCGATTCCTTCCACCCTTCGGAAACGTCAGACCGGCGCGACTCATCCTGCACGACCGCCGAAATTCCCGGCAGCAGCTGAATCGCCCGCTCGACCGGTTCCTGAAACGACGGCGGCAAGGGCACCGCAACGCAATCAAAGTGCTGCGCGAGCATCACGCGGCGCACCTCAACCGCAAAGTCCCCGCTGCCATGAATGATCGGCAACACGGTGATCCGCGGGCTGATGGTGAGGAACGGAGAGAGCATGGGTGTCGGGCTTCAGGTGGTCAGACTTCAGACTTCAGGAAAGTCAAAGACAATTCTGTAGTGATCGTCAATCTGCGTCGCGAAGCGTTGTGATCAGCTTTTGCAGACTCCGCACGACATGGTCGAACCGTTGCTGCAATGGTGCATATGCTTGGGCATCAACGAACCCAAGTCGGAATGCAAGACGCAAAAGGTATCGGGCCTCGCTGGCGGAGCCGAGAGCGATCGTCATGAAATGCAAATAATCTCGTTCAGAATACCGGCTACAGCCTTCAACGATGTTTGCAGGGACCGAAACAGTCGCCCGTCGAATTTGTGACTGTAGTCCAAATCGTTCCTCGACGGGAAAACTCGTCGATCGATAAACATCGAGCACCAATTCATCCGCAAGCTTGAACACATCGAGCTTCTCAGGATCACGCGACATTGCTGGCACTCCTGCATTCACCTGAAGTCTGAAGCCCGAAGCCTGATGCCCGGCAGCCGGCATCCAGCCCGCCTCAATCCTCGTCGTCCTCGTCCTCCTCATAGTCTGGATGCAGCGGGTCGTCGGGGGAGAAGAAGAAATCGCCGAGGCCGAGCGGGACGGCGTCGCCGCCGAGTGTGCGGGCGCTGCGGTCCGCCATCGACTTCAGATCGAGCGCCTCTTCGCCGAGGCAGTTCTTCAGCGATTCCTGCCACGCCTGGTCCTTGCTCAGCGGATGGTCCGGGTTCTGCGCGAGCCGTTTGAGGGCGTAGCGGAGCACGTTGATTCCGTCGCGCGTCGAAAAATCGAGCTTGAGGCCGTGCGACTCCTGCAGGAACTCGACGGTGAGGTTCAGCATTTCCAGATCCGCGAACGGCAGGTGGTAACGGAGAATCGCCAGCTCGTCGTCTCTGCTGGGATGGCCCAGGGTCAGCGTCGGCTGCAGACGGCTCAGGATGTAGTCGGGAATCTCGAAGGTCGATTCGTCCTCGTTCATCGTCACCGCGCAGCAGAACTTCGGATGCGCGGGAATCGTGATGCCGGCCACGATCGATTCGACGTAACGGCGATGATCGAGCAGCGGAGCGAGG
>JBFWWA010000410.1:0-5090 GCA_050246455.1 Planctomycetaceae bacterium | reverse complement strand
AGCGATGGCCTCGAATTCGTTTCGAAAGGTGGTATGGCAATCGCCAGAACTTCGCCGTTGATGCGAACGGTCGCACCGCCGCCGATGCCGTCAAACAGCAGCCAGACCGAATCGCGGGGCTCCAGTCCGGTCGGCTTGTGAAACCGTCGCGTGAATTGAGCAATGCCCGCCTGCTCGCCGAAGATCGACTTCCACTCCGCCGGCATCTTCACGCGCAATACCTCAGCGGCTGGATCGCTCAAAGCATGCTGCGCACCGAGCCACCGGCATTCCCACGGTCCCTTCAGATGGATGCGATGCGTGTTGCTCATGGTTTCTGTGATTCAAACAAGGTTCTCAGTGACGGCGAATAGTCGGTGAATGCCGTCAGGCAGGGTGGGCCGGGTGCATAGAAGTATTTCGATCGACCTCTTTCCGCAGCCAGCGCGACAATGGTCGACGACACCGTCCCCCATTCCACGGTTCGGTGCAGGCATAGCCCCGGCTGTTCGCCGTCGGTGTGGATTGCCAGAATCCGTTGCGAGTCGCGGATCCAATTGGTGACCGATGGCGATTCCTGCGGCATGGCCTGCACCTGCTTCCTCGCACGTCGCACGCGGGCATCATCCGGGTCATTGAGTCCACGGTTCGCGATCACGTGGATTCCGCGCGAGAGCGAAGTCGATTTCAGTTCATCCCCCGCCTCGATCACCACCGCTTCATCGGCCGAAAAGAGCAGCAGGTTGAAGCCCGCAAACTCATGCTCCTTCCAATGCCGTTCGAATTCCGCGCGAGCCGCGTTGAGCGACGGCTGTTCGAGAAGCGCGCGGCAGAGGATGCCGCGCGACTGCAGTTTCTCGGCGACGTCGTTCTTCGCGCGATTCGTCACCGCCACCAGCAGCCCGTCGGCATTCACGCCGAGCCAGGTTCCACCGGCCCGGACGTCCGTTCCGCCCAGCCAGTCGGATCCGGAACTGGTCGTGTGAACCTGTGGAAGTTCCGTCGGCCTGGCGCGAGCCTCGTCCCGGTTCGCGAGGACGAACAGGGGGTACTCCGGGTGCATCTGAACGAGGGCGGCAAAGATGCACATCAAGGGACCCGAATACGAGATTTCTCGAGAAAACGATTTGGTAAACCAGGGGTTTTCGGGGGGCGAGCGATGCCGAGAAGCGTTCCTGAAGGCCGTTCCTTCCCAAATCTCGCTAGTTTCGCTGGGCCGGTTTCGCTATACTCCAGCCGGAATGAAGGAATTATAAAGCTTCCGGACGCAAGCGAAAACGACGAATGGGACACGTCGCTTTCGGCCTGCGAACCGCGAACGGACTTCGTGGCCGGCGGCGCTTGGCTGGGTGGGTAAGCGTCTGTTTTTCCATTCGGCTGAGTTGACTCTCTACAGGATTGTAGAGTTATGCATCAGAGTTCCCCTCATATTGAATTCGGCAGCGCAGCATCGACGACGTCGGAACCCACCTCGGTGACCGTGGTGGCGATCCGAAAAGAGATCGCAGCCGAGACAAAGAATAGCAGCAAGTTGTTCACTCTCCAGCGACGCACCAATTCGCTTTTGGGTGTGCAGATCATCGCCACCGGGTCGTACGTTCCCGACAATGTCGTGACGAACGCCGACCTGCAGTCGCGATTCGGCTTCGATCCCGCCTGGATCGAACAGCGTTCGGGTATTCTCGAGCGCCGGCACCTTCCTCCCGACATGGCCACGAGCGATATGTGCGTGGAGGCGGCTCGCCGCGCCATCCGCAACGCCCGTGTGAATCCCGCCGATATCGACCTCGTCGTCGTGGGTACGTTCACCCCCGACCACACTTGCCCGTCGACCGCATGCCTTGTCCAGAACAAGCTCGGCCTGAACGCCGCTGCGTTCGACGTTTCGGCCGCCTGCTCCGGTTTCATGTACGCACTCTCGACCGGAGCGCAGTACGTCGCGACGGGCAACAGTAAGTACGCGCTCGTCATCGGAGCCGATACGAACAGCCGCATGGTGAACCCGAACGATCAGCGCACCGCACCTCTCTTCGGAGACGGAGCGGGAGCAGTCGTCATTACCCGGGGTGGGCCGCATCAGGGACTCATCTGCTACCAGCTGGGAGCTGACGGCAGCGGCGGACCGATGCTCGAAATTCCGAGCAGCGGAACGCGCATCCCTCCCAACCCGGAGAGTGTGTCGAACGGACTCAACTATCTGCACATGGACGGCCGCAACGTCTTCAAATGGGCCGTGCAGGCGCTGACCGATACGACCGAGCTCGTGCTCGACAAGACCGGACTCGGCGTCAACGACGTCAGCCTTTATCTCATTCATCAGGCGAACATCCGCATCATAAGCTACGCGATGGAGCAGCTCGGAATTCCGCCGCACAAAGTCTGCAACAATCTGCAGCGCTTCGGCAACACGTCCGCAGCATCCATTCCGCTCGCACTCGACGAGGCCTTCCAGGAAGGTCGCGTCAACCGCGGCGACGTGCTCCTCATGAGCGGCTTCGGCGCCGGCCTCACCTGGGGCACCGGCCTCTTCCGCTGGTAAGACGCAGCGCGATCGGCGTAGCAGAATCGAGCACCTAGCGGCTGCGCTTGTTCCGATTTCGGAGCCCGGCTATGGGAGTGTACTACTCTTATATCAACCACGATAAGAGGCAGTACTTCACCAGCGGCCTCTGGGCCCACGGCGTCCGCTTTAATTACGTTGGACGGGGACCGGGTGCGCGGGCACTCGCGATTCTACTTTCCGAACTCGGCACGTGGCGAAACGATCGCATCTCCGTCATGGGGGATGATGGCGTTGATTCCGAAGAGTTCGCAGTGATCTTCCGAGAATACGTCGACGTCGAGGTCGAAGCGCAACTTCTGCTGATCGATGTGGATGGCCTGGATTGGATCAGCAAGGAGATCGACGAGTCCCAATTGGTATTGGTCGACCTGTGCCAATTCGCAATCTATTTCAGGCACCCGAAGGTCATTGCGCTGCTCGACTCAAAGTATGGGGTCGGAGTCTGGCAGAAGAATTATGAGAAGCACTTGCGCAGATATGCGGATTCGACTTCCACGCAGAGATTCATCAACGCAGCAAACCGAAACCTCAAACTGCTCAAATGAACGGGTGGTGTTAAGCCCCGGAAGGGCGGCAGAATCTAGCCGGGCGGCGTAAGCCCCCGGTTGTCAGTGAAGCTCAATGGTAAAAGCCCCGGAGGGGCGACATAGCAGTTGCCGCGACGCGAAATCGAACTGTGACGCATCCAATTGGCGACGAGCTCACCGGAGTGAACACAATTCCGCGCGCATTGCTTGAACTCGATCGCATTGACTCATGGCAGCGAAATGCACGCGCAGAAAACGATGTCGCCCCAACGGGGCTCAATTCAGTTCGTCTCGCGAAAACCCGGGGGCTTGCGCCGCCCGGCTACGAAAGTGTCGCCCCTTTTGGGGCTGAACACGATGCGCCGTCAGTCCTTCGCGGTCCCCTTTTGCGGGCCGGTGCGGATGTCGAATTCCGTGTCTTCCGTACCGTCCGATTTCGGGACCGCGGCTGCGAATTCCCCCTCGGCCGGACGTTCGACCACCGGATGCGACGACTCGGCCACTCCCACCAGCGGGAGCAGGTCGTCCTCATCTTCTTCTTCCGGCAGATAGACTTCCTTGAGGCTCGTGGCGTCGTCGCTTGCGCGGAGCAGGAAGTAGATGATCGTCGTTGCCGACCAGAAATAGCTCGATACGAAACTGGTCACGAGCAATGCGGTCACTTCAAGCCAGATCCCCGCCGGTGTCGTTCCCCAGAATGAGGGATCGAGATTCGTGCTCTTTCCCAGTATGGAACTGCCGCCGAACAGGCTCGGATTCGCGGAAATCAAAGCCTGCACGCCGCCGATTCCCATTCCGGTCGAGACGGCTCGAGCCGCGAGGAATACCGCGAGAGTCGCCGCGAACGAAACAAACACGATCACGGCAGATCCGTAGGCCAGCGACACGACCGTGAACCACAGATAATGCCAGGGGCGGCTGTAGACGTAGCCGTACGCGCGGCTGAACCCGTCATAGCCGTCGCTCCCTTCGGTGCTGATGGCCGCATACATGAGGGGCCACCCTGCGGCAATGCCCATCACGATGAGCGCCATCAGAAGTCCCAGCCCGATCGCCAGCCAGTAGAAGAAACCGACGATCACCGGACCGGCAAAGGGGATGAGTCCCACGAGTCCGCCGACAAGGCAGACGAGCCAGATCGCGGCAATGCCGACAGCCGGAAGCAGAGGGGCCGAAAGGTACGAGAGAAAATTCTCGGCCGAAAACTTGAGCGCACCCCACATGCCGATCTTGCCGTCTCCTGCGAACTGTACGGCAGCCATCCGCGTGATCGCTCCCGCGAAGAGTGCCCAGACACACAGCGCCCAGAGAAGCTTCGTCCAGGCGAACGCAATTTCCGACCAGGTCTGCTGCGGACGGAACAGGGTTCGCGCAGGGTCGACGACGGTGTGCAGCGGCGCGAGCGGAGTCCGCCAGTCGGAAAAGACCCGCACCAGCGTTCCCGACGGATTGTTCACGAATTCTTCAGGAATGTTCTGCGACTTCACTGTTCCCGGCTGGACGCTCCAGGGCCACTGCGCTTCTTTCTTTGCGGCAGGCGGGGCGAAGGGAAGGTTGGAAAAAGCGGCGTTCCCCGCGGTGAGCGCAACCAGCGCGAGCGCTGCGAGAAATACCTTGCGGATATCGACTGCGATCCGGAACGCGCGGAACAGATGCACCCACGGAAAGATCCGCCGGATCTGCACCGCATCGACTTCCACAAGCCTCTCGGCCATCACTCCTCCGCCGTCACTCGAGCGCGTTTTGCCGGGCGGGAGAGTCCGCACGACAACGGCATTATAACGGTCGAAAAGGCCTCGCGAAACCACCTTTCGGAACGATCGAACGATGACGGAATTCAGCACTGAGGTACGGAAAGCACGAAGAGAGAATGCGTTAATCGGGAACCCGGGAATCCAGGAAATGGAACGGCGGACGCAGGCTCCGTGAACTCCGTGTCTCTGTGGTGATATCAGCCGGCGGGTTGCAATTTCGGTCCGTCGAGACTGAGATAGGCGAACACAAAAACCGGTCTTGCTGCC
>JBFWWA010000409.1:0-5094 GCA_050246455.1 Planctomycetaceae bacterium | reverse complement strand
GAGGGGACGAAAGTGCCGTACACCGGTGTCGGCGGCGTTTTTCGTATTCGACCTGACGGCAGCAATTTCCGGGTCGTCGCGCGGGGGTTGCGGAACAGTTGCGGTATCGCGTTCGACAACCAATGGAATCTCTTCACGAACGACAACGATCACGAAGGGAGTCCGCACGCTTATGTTCCCGGGAAACTGCTGTACGTCACGCCGCATTCCGATTTCAGCTGGCCGCGCGGCTGGATGCCGACCATTACGCCCGACCGCGCTGACCTTCTCGAACCGATCTTCAATGGAATGGGGCGTGCTGTCCCCGTCGGCCAGTCGTATTACGACGACGATTATCTCGGCGCGAAGTTTCGGAACAATCTGCTGGTCGCCCGCTGGTGCATCCGGGCGGTCACGCGCTATCCGCTCAAGTCCCGCGGTGCGAGTTTCAAAGCCGATGAAGAGATGCTGATTACCGGCGAGAACCAGGCGCGGCCTGTCGGCGTTTCGGTGGGACGGGGAGGTCGGATCTTCGCGACGGTTTCTTACATGGCGCACAACGAAGGTTCGCCGGTTTACGCGAGCGATCTGGTGATGCTCACGAAGGGGGGCGACACGCTGTCGGCGGAGTTCCCCGCCTACGACGCGACCACTGCGGATGCCGAGACTCTCTATCTCGAGCTTTCGGATCCCTCCTGGGAACGGCGAAGACGAGCGCACCTGGAAATACTGCGGCGCGGCGGCCAGACCGTTGCTGAAGCGGGAGGAAGGCTGGAGAGTAGTCGACTCGACCACCCGGCGCTCACGCATCTGATCTGGCTGACTGCGGCTCATATTTCCGAAAAGGGAACATCGGCGAGCGATCGGGCGCTCTGGCGCGGGCTATTTGCGACGCTGATGAAATCGAAGCAGCCCCTCATCCGGCTCCAGATTGTGCGCGCAATGCACGAGTACGCCCCGGTTGATGAATCGAATCGGATTCTGTGGTCCCGAGCGCTTTCCGACCCCGATGCGCGCGTGAGGCATGCTGCGCTCATTGCGTTGTTCGATGCTCCGGCACCGCTCAACTGGAAGGAGATTGCCCAGCAGGCGGAATCGGACGATCGTTACGTCCGACAAACGGCGTCGCTGCTGCTTGCTGAACGGGCGCCGCACGACGTGATTGAGCACTTGTGCGACGATCCTCGACCGAACGCACGCCTCGCGGGGGTTCTCGCGGCAGGTTTCAAACTGACGATGCCCGCCGTCAACGAGCCGATTCCGGAGCCCTTGCCGCTCGCACCGTGGCGGGAAGAAGCTGTCTATCAGGTGACCTACGCGGACCAGAAGGTCGATCTCCGCGACAACGGCCGTATCGGACTATTCACTGTGGCGGAGCATTGGAAGGCTGGAAAACATAGCGACGAACAGGAAGCGCTCTTCGAGAAGCTGAAGCAGCGGCTCGACGACTCCAATGAACCGGTCCGGCTGCAGGCGGCACATTTTCTTTACCTGCTCAATGACGCGCGGACGGAACCGGCGATCGCCAGGCTCCGGAGTGCGACCGAACGGAAGCGGCTCTCGACCGCGCCTCTTGTTGCATTCAACAAGGCATGGGTGATCGGCCCGTTTCCGGATGCGAAGCAGGGACTCAAGCAGCCGCATCCGCCGGAGCAGGGGGCGATCGATCCCTCGGCGACATTCACGGTTTCCTCCGGTGAGAAAAGCTGGGAGAGCGTCAAGGTCGAACGGATGCTCGACTTCCGAAAACTGCTCGGCGACTGCAGCGATGCCTCCTGCTATGCCTATTTCCGGATTGAAAGCCCGCGGAAGCAGCAGATGATGCTGCTCCCCGGCTCCGACGACGGCATCCGGATCTGGCAGAACGGAAAAGTCGTCTGGGAGAAGGAAGGCGTCCGCGCGGCGCTTCCGCTCCAGGACATGGCATTCGTCGATCTTGAACCGGGAAGCAACGATTTTCTGTTCCGAGTGAACAATCTCGAAGGAGAATCTGCGCTCTACGTGCACTACCGGACTCTCTCCGAGGTGAGTGCGGTTCTTCCTGACAAGATCGGTGCTTCCGATCTCGCAGCCCGTCTCAAGGCCGCGGCCTCCGATCCCGGTTCCAGTCAGGTCCCCGCGGAGTTTCTTGCCGTCGACTGGACGAAGGCGGCCGCCGACGGAGACGTTGCGCGCGGCAGGAAGATCTTCTCCGCAGAGGGAATTGGCTGCGCAAAGTGCCATGCGATCGATGCGAACTCGGCGGGACAGGGGGGGCCGAGCCTTGCCGGTGCAAAAGCCCGGTTCACGGTGCCGTATCTCGTCGAGTCGATGCTGCTTCCGAACAAGATGATCTCACCGGTCTTCAAAGCGACGCAGATCGTTACAAAAGAGGGGAAGACGCTGATCGGCCTCGTCGTCGGCGAGACTGGCGAAAAGGTTGAATTGCTGCTTAACGACGCCACGCGCGCTTCGATCGCGAAGTCGGAGATTGAAGAGCGGAAGCTGCAGGAGACGTCGCCAATGCCGGCCGGACTGCTCAAGAAGCCGGAGGAACTTCGCGACTTGCTGGCGTATCTCCTGTCGGTGCAGTAAGGCCCCGCAAATTGAACGGAGCGCGCGTAAAGAAGCCCGGCGGTTCTGTTCGCCGGGCTTCAGTTGTATCACGATGATTCCGACGGCGGATCAATCGTCGAAGTCGTAGTCGACGCTGACGTAGCCATTGCGGTGCATCTTGTATTCGAATTCATGCGTACCGTACGGCGTGTAGACTTTTTCTTCCCAGCGGGGCCGGAACCAGGGACGCGGCACATAAACGTGCGCTGGCCCGGCATGCACGGAAACGAGAGGTGGGCGATAGTACGGAACGAAAGGCGCGCGATAGACGGTGACGGGCGCCGGATAGATCGCGGCCGGTGGGGCGTAGTAGACCGGCCCCGGGGCGTAATAAGCCGGCGGTCCGTAGAAATAATCCTGAGCCTCACTTTCACTCGGCGCTGCAGCGAAGATGGCTGCCACGGCCAGAGTGCTGCACGCCATTGCAGAGAAACTCTTCAGCTTCATGGAATGACTCCCGTTAAAGTTTCCGCGGATTACCCGATCGTTCATGGATTGTACTGATATGGCCCCCGCCGGAAAACTGTCAGACTCCAAAAACGCGCTCCATGGATTCTGACTCGGGTGGTCGAGGCCCGTGAAGCGGCCGTGGGGCAGCGGCAATTGGGGCGTTCGGTCCCCACTTGCTGCGACCGATTTCGACCGGCATGCTAATAGAGCAACAGAAAGGTTGCGGACGCTATGCTCAGATCGGAGATGGAGAATCATCGTGCCAACTATCATGAGCGGATCGTGATGTCGCGCGATGCCGAGCGGGAAGCCCGCTACGGGGAAGCGGTTCACCTGGCGAAGTCCGCCTGGAAGTACATCGATGGCATGATGCGCTACGAGCGGAAGTACCTCCAGCAGGAATTCGACAGCATTGATGCGATCGATATCGTCCTGCAATACGCACCAGTGGTCTTCGATCACGAAAGCCTGTTCGAGCTTGATGCCTTTCTCAAGAAGAACGAGCGGATTGCGAAGCAGGTAGCGCTCGATCTCGATGCCGAGCTGCGCGCGGCCCACCGGTTGATGGGACAGGCTGTGAAGCTCTGGAGCCGACTCGAGGTGGACGGAAAAATCGAAGGCAATCATCCCGCCGAGCTGTCGCCGATCGCGGAAGCATGGCGCGAGATGGGAGTCGTTCGGAAGTTGACCGATCATGGATTGGACAATCTGGAATTTGTGACGCTTCTCAACACCCCCGCGCGCGGGAAATGTCCCCGCTGTGCCGCCGTCGTGCAGGCGACAAAGAGCAAGCTGCTCGAGGAATTGCGCTGTCCGGGCTGCCGCGAGATGGTGGAGTTCGTGCTGATCGACCCGTTGACTCCCTGCGAGAACCAGGAGCAATAGATGGGGTACATTGTCGTTTTGCTGCTCGGTCTTCTCGGCGGCGGAGGCTGCGCATACATCGCGCTCGAGTCGAAACGCCGCGAGTTCGCCGAGCTGAAGCGCTCGATTGGCGAGAAGTCCGACATCAATCGGATGAACCATGAGCTGTACACGGAACGCAAGGCAAAGCTCGACGTCGACCAGGCGGAGCTGCATCACCAGCAGGCGGAATTCGAGGCGCGGCTCGTCTCCTATTCCGATCTGGCGAATGAAAACGCGTTGCTCAAACGCGACCTCCGCAATTTCGACGTCCAGATGCGGAAGCTGCGATTCGACAACGCAACAAATCAGAAGAACCAGGCGGAGCTCGACCGGAAGATCCAGGAAATATCGACGCGATATCTCCGGGAGAACATCGCCTGGATCGCCGGTTCCATTACATCCAACAACTTCGCCGCCTCGAAGCAGAAGCTGCAGGATGTGATCGCACGCTGCCGTGAGGGGGGCTTTGTCGTATCGCCGGCGGAAGAAACATCGCTGCATGCAAGTCTTCGCGCCGAGTATGAGAAAGTCGTGCGCGCGGAATTCGAGCGCGAGGAGCAATCGCGCATCAAGGCCCAGATTCGCGAAGAGCAGCTCCGCGAGCGCGAAGTGAATCGGGAGATCAAGCGGCTCGAAAACGAAGAGAAAGCGATCAAAGCCGCGCTCGAACGCGCCGTCGCTGAGGCGCAGCATCAACACAGCGAAGAGGTGGAACGGCTGAAAAAGCGGCTCGTTGAGGCCGAAGAACGGGCGAAGCTCGCGAGCTCACAAGCCGCGCAGCTCGCGAAGGCCGGGCACGTCTACGTCCTTTCGAACATCGGCTCGTTCGGCGAGGGGATTTTCAAGGTCGGAATGACGCGACGGCTGGAGCCGCGCGAGCGGATCCAGGAGCTCGGGGATGCATCCGTCCCGTTCCCGTTCGATGTGCACATGATGATCGCGTCAGACAACGCACCGCGACTCGAAAGTGCACTGCACCGCGAGCTGTTCAAGCTGCGGTTGAACCGCGCCAACCCGCGGAAGAAATTCTTTCGGGTCGATCTGGAGACGATCAGCGAGATCGTCAAGGAACATCACGGCACGGTGCAGTATGTCGTCGATCCGGAAGCGCTCGAGTACCGGCAAAGTCAGAATATGTCGGCAGACGACCAGCAGTTCGTCGAA